>CAYNPF010000115.1:0-7161 GCA_964398895.1 uncultured bacterium | reverse complement strand
GGCCGATGAAGATCTTCTTGAGGTCGCTGACGACGGGCAGGCCCTCGAGGAAAAGAATGCGGCCGATGAGCTTCTCGGCGTGCTTCATCTCGTCCATCGCCTGCTTCTCGATCGCCGCGTGGAGCTTGGCGTAGCCCCAGTTGTCGCACATCTCGGAGTGGACCATGTACTGACTGATCGCCGTCAACTCCTCGGCCAGCGCCTTGTTGAGGACGGCCAGGACCTTCTCGTTGCCCTTCATGGATCGCTCCCTCCTTCGGGTGGTTCCGCAGTGTACTCGTCAGGTGGCCCGGTCGAGAAGCGCCCGCCGCTCGCCGGGGTCCAGGAACGATGCCTCGACGGCGTTCCGCTGCGCCTGCCGGATCTGCGCAGGCGTGAGGCCCGCCGCGGGCGCGGCCGTCTCGTATTCGTGGACCAGCGTGATGCCGCTGATGCCCGGATCGTCGGTGTTGATGGTGGCCAGCAACCCGCGCTCGAGGAAGCGGCGCAGCGGGTGACTGGCGTAGTCGGTCACGGTGCTCGTCTGCACGTTGCTCGTCAAGTTGGCCTCGATGGCCACCCCCCGGGCGGCCATGAGATCGAGCAGGGCCGGGTCGTCCACCGCCCGCACCGCGTGCCCGATGCGCTCGGCCCCGAGCTGCTCGACGGCCTGCCGCACGCTGTACGCCCCGTCGGCCTCGCCGGCGTGGATGGTCACGTGCAGACCGGCGTCGCGCACCCGCCGGAAGTGCTCGACGAACAGCCCGCCGGGGAAGGCCGCCTCGTCGCCGGCCAGGTCCACCGCCACCAGCCGGTCGCGGTGCGCCAGCAGCGCGTCCAGCTCGCGCGACGCCACGACCGGGCCGTAGGTGCGGCTGAGGATGCCGATGAGGCCCACGCGCTGGCCGAGGTCGCGCGCCGCCGTCGCCACCCCGTCGGCCACCGCCTCGACCACGCCTGCGGGGTCGAGCCCGTGCGGCTCGGCCATGAACCACGGGCTGAAGCGCAGCTCGACGTGGTCGAGCCCCTCGCGCCGCGCGTCCTCGACGTTCTCGCGGGCGATGCGCCGCACCGCGTCGAGGTCCACCATCACCCCGGTCATCCAGCGGAACTTCGTGATGAACTCCATCACCCCGGGCTGGCGCCCGGAGACCTGCGTGTGCGGCCGCAGGCCCTCGACGTCCCACGCCGGCAGCGGCAGGGCGTGGCGGCGGCCGAGATCGAGGATGGTCTCGAGCCGCACGCAACCGTCGAGGTGACGGTGCAGGTCCACCAGGGGCAGGGAGCGGTCGATCATCGTGGTCTCGTTCATCGCGTCCGACGTCCGTCCGAGACTCCCCGGCCGGCCCGGCATTCCCGGCGACAGCACATGCAGCACATCGCCGCCTCCATCCGGTTACCCGGCCCACCCAACCACCGGCCATGCCGCGCCTCGAGCGGGCGGCGCACCCGGGAGGCGCATCCTACCGCCCGACGTGTCGGGAATCACGGACACGCGAATAGCACCAGCCCGTCTCATTCCAAGATGATGAGCCTGCGGGAGGAGACCAGGCCACCCGCTTGCAGCCGGGCGAAGTAGAGGCCGGACGGCAGTCCGCGGGAATCGATCCGGACGAGGTGCCGCCCGGCGACCCGCTGGCCCTCGTGCACCACGCGGACTTCCCGTCCCTGCAGGTCGATCAGCGACAACCGCACCGTACCCGAGCACGGCAGGGAGTACTCGAGTTGTGCCCACCCGCGAATCGGATGAGGGATCGCCCGACCGACCTCGAGCTTCGTCGGCCGTGGCTCGTCCCCCGCGTCGAGTGCGCCATCCGTGATGGTGAAGGCCGCGCTGCCGATGTCGCTGCTCAGGTTCCCGGCGTAGTCCCGGGCGTCCACGCGCAGGTGGCAGTCAGTGGAGGCCATTGCCGGATCCACGTTCCAGGCGTAGATCCCCGTGTTGGCTGCACCGGCGCCGATCAGGTGCCACGGGCCACCGGAGCCGGTGGTCGAGAGATACAGGTCCACCGATTCCACCCCGGGCGAGGGTGCGGCGGCCGCCCAGGTGAGCTCGTGGACGGTGCCGCCTCTCACCACCTCACCGGCCCCCGGTCCCAGCGCGCGCACAGTCGGCGGCGAGGCCGGCGAAGGCAGGATCCTCGCGATCTGCCCAACGACGCGTCCCCCGATCGAATGGATGGCGCCTCCGGCGTAGATGGCGTTCCCGGAAGTCGCCAGCGCTTCGATCCCGTCACGGTAGCGCAACGCGGGATCCCAACTCGTCGCCAGACCCGTCGTGGCGTCCAGGGCAGCGAAACCCTGCCGCGCCGCGCCGCCGATGGTAGTGAAGAGTCCTCCCACGTAGACCGTGGACCCGTTGACGGCCATGGCCTCCACCGCTCCATCGGCCGCCGGGTTCCAGTCCGTCGCCGAGCCCGTCGTCGCGTCCAGCGCGGCGATCCGCGCGCGCGACTTCCCACCGATCGTGCTGAACCAACCTCCGGCGTAGACCGTCGAGCCCGAAACGGCCACCGTCGTCACTTGGTTGTCGGCCGCCGGATCCCAGTCACGCAGCACCCCCGAGGCGGCATCGAATGCACCAATACCGTGCCGCGTCGCTCCACCGAGCGAGGTGAAGCCGCCGGCGGCGATCAAAGTCGGTCCGTTCCAAGCCAGGCAGTACACGCTGCCGTTGGCCGACGGACAGGGAGTCCGACTGACAGCCGTGGTCCGATCCACCGCCGCCAGGAAGGGGTGACCACCGCCACCCATGTCGCTGAAGTAACCACCCACGAACACGACCGAATCGTCGGCGGCAAGCGCGCTGACGGAGCCATCCCCACCCGGATCCCAGGAGAGGATGGACGCGCTCGGCAGGTCAATCGCACCCAGCGGCTGGGGCAGCCCCGGCCGGCCTGTGTCGTAACCGCACCCGACGTAGATCGTGGTGCCGGCCACGGCCAGCGCGATGGGTTCCGCCAGCCCGACGGGAGGACTCCAGTCCGTCGCCTCACCGGTGTCCAGGTCGAAGGCCACCAGACCGCCCGCCGCCCGCCCACCGATGCTGCTGAAGGAGCCTCCGGCCACGACGGTGTCGCCGGCGACGGCCAGCACCAGAGGCACACCACTGACACCGGGGTTCCAGTCCGTGGCCACTCCGGTCGTCGCATCGAGGGCAGCGATGCCGGACCGGAGTCGGTAGCCGATACCGCCGAAGCTACCGCCGACGTAGATCAACGATCCGCGGACCACGATGGAGCCGACCGCGTCAGAGGTGGACCCATACAGGGCGTAGGCGCTGTCCACTCCCGCGTGCCAACCGGTGGGTTGCCCCGAGATCGCGTCGAGCGCCGTGATCGTCCTGAGATCACGCCGTCCGTTCGAGTACTCCAGCATGGCCTGATGCCCCACATAGACCGTCGCACCGTCCACCGCGATGGCGAGTACCTGCGCACCGTAATCGGTCGGCGCCCAGGAGGTGGCGAGGCCGCATCCAGCGCGGCGAGGCCGTTGCGCGCCTGTCCCCCGATGTGGGTGAAGCCCCCACCGACGTAGATGGTCGAGCCGTCCACGACGATGACGCCAACGTCGTAGTTCCCGTCCGGATTCCAGCTCGTCGCCAGGCCGGTCGTGGCATCCAGCGCAGCAATGCAGTCGCGCGCCGCGCCACCGACGGAGGTGAAGTCGCCCCCAACGTAGACCGTCCGGCCGTTCACGGCCAACGCGCCGACGCCGCCGTTGGGATCGGGATTCCAATCGGTCGCCAGGCCGGTTGCCGCATCGAGCGCCGCCAGGTGAACCCGGGTCTGGCCGCCGATCCGCGTGAAGTCCCCGCTGACGTAGAGCGTCGAGCCGCTCACCACGATCTTGCCCACGGTCGAGTTGGCGTCGGGATCCCAACCGTCCAGTGTCCCGTCGGCACGAACGTGGACGAGGTTGTTGCGCGCCACACCCGCCACGCGATGGAACAGGCCGCCAACGTACCACCCCCCCACACCGTCCGGGGCGATTGCGTAGACCGTGCCGTCCACCCGCGGCCAGCAGCCCACCCGTTGCCCGGTCGTGGCCGAGACAGCACCGAGCCCACCCGTGTTTGGGCCCACGTACTCCAGATACCCCCCAACGTAGAGCGTGTCCCCCCGGGTCGCCACGGCCAGCACGTTCGGCCAGGCGACCCCCAGGGTCGGATCCACGAACTCGGCGTGGGCGGACGGCGGCCATGCCAGACTCAGCCAGGCCGCGGCCAGCACTACCACCTCGAGTGAACGACGCACGATACTGCGCACTGCGTCGCGGATCCGGCCGGCGGACGTTACCGATGACATGAGGGGCCCCCGTGGCGGTTGAAGTAGGAGCCGCACGTCCCGGGACGGCACGGGAATATGGAACCGGCGAATCTTGCAGTCCGACGGAGCCGGCGGCCAATCAGATTCGCACTATGCGCGGCCGTCGCCCCTGGCGCAAGCTCCGAGTGGAGCTGGTGCGGAAGCTTGCGCACGCAAAGGGCCCCGGGAGAATCCCCCCGGGGCCCGCTGATGCATGGCCCTCGTCAGCGCGCCGGACGCTCGAGCAGCAGGCGCCGCGCGTACGGGATCAGACCGCCGGCGTCAATGATCGCCTGCCGCGCCTTCGGCAGGGGCTCGATCGCGAACGACCTGCCCGTGGTGAGGTTGCGGATCTCGCCGCCCTCGAGCTCCAGCTCGTGCCCCTCCTCGGCCTCGATCGTCGGGCAGATGATCATGTTGAGCCCGACGTTGATCGAGTTCTGCAGGAAGATGCGGGCGAAGTGCCGCGCGATCACCGTGATCTCGTAGCCCTTGATGCACGAGGCGGCCTGTTCGCGCGACGAACCGCAGCCGAAGTTCTTCCCCCCCACGATGAACGAGCCGGGCGGGATCTGCTTCGCCTTGAGCTTCTGGTTGAACTCCGCATCGTCCACGAAGGCGAACTGCGGCGTCTCGGTCGGCAGCACCGTGGCCATGAAGCGGCCCGGGTAGATGATGTCGGTCGAGATGTCGTCACCGAGCTTGCGCACGACCTTGCCAGTGGCCATCTCAGTCCACTCCTCTCGGGTCGGTGATCACGCCGGTGACCGCGCTGGCCGCCGCCACCGCGGGCGAGCACAGGAACACCTCGGCGTTCGGGTTGCCCATCCGCCCCTTGAAGTTCCGGTTCGTGGTGGCGAGCGCCGTCTCGCCGTCGCCCAGCGCCCCCTGGTGCACGCCCAGGCACGGACCGCAGCCGGGATTGCAGACCACCGCGCCGGCCGCGACGATGTCCCGCAGGTAGCCCAGCCGCAGCGCCTCGGCGTAGATGCGCCACGAGGCCGGGAACACCAGCATGCGCGTGCCGGTCGCCACCTTGCGACCCTTGAGGATGTTCGCCGCCACCTCGAGATCGTCGAGGCGGCCGTTGGTGCACGAGCCGACCACGATCTGCTGGATCTTCTTGCCCGCCACGTCGCCGATCGGCCTGACGTTGTCCACCGTGTGCGGGCAGGCGATCTGCGGCTCGAGCCTGGCCACGTCCACCTCGATCACCTGGTCGTAGACCGCGTCGGCATCGGGGCCGAACAGATCGAGCGGCTCCTTCACCCCCGCCTCCTCGCGCAGGTAGCGCTCGGTCTCGGCATCGGGCGGGATCACGCCGCCGGTGGCGCCGGCTTCGACGGTCATGTTGCAGATCACCAGCCGGCCCGAGGTCGGCATGGTGCGGATCGCCTCGCCGTGGAACTCGATCACCTTGAAGTTCGCGCCCTCGGCGCTGAGCTTGCCCACCAGCCAGAGGATGAGGTCCTTCGGATACACGCCCTTGGGGAAGCGGCCGTTCGCCACCACCTTGATGGTCGCCGGCACCTCGACGTTGAGGATGCTGCCCAGCGCCCACACCGCCGCCATCTCGGTGGCGCCGATGCCGAAAGCGAAGGCGCCGAGCGCGCCGTGCGTGGTGGTGTGGCTGTCGGTGCCGACCACCACGAAGCCCGGCCGCACGTAGCCATTCTCCGGCAGGATCTGGTGGCAGATACCGCCCGAGTCGCCGCGGATGTCGTGGAACTTGGTGATGCCCTGCTTCGCCACGAAGTCGCGGATCTTCTTGTGGTTCGTGGCGGTCTTCGACGACTCCGCCGGAACGCGGTGGTCGAAGATGATGGCGATGCGGGACGGATCCCACACCTTCGGATCGCGCCCGGTGCCGGCGAAGATCTCGCCGAACTGGTTGATCACCAGCGCGCCGTTCTCGTGCGACATCGCCAGGTGCACCGGCGGCTCGAGCACGTCGCCCACCGCGACGGCGGGCCGGCCGCACGCCCGCGCCAGCAGCTTCTGCACGTAGGTCATGCCCATCGTGATCGTTCCCCTCCTAGACGATGCCCTTCGACTTGAGCTCCGCCAGCCGCTCCGGCGTCACGCCCACCGTCGCGAGCACCTCGGCGGTGTGCGCGGCGAGCCGCGGCGGCGGCGCGGTGATCGCGCCCGGCGTCTTCTCGAACTTCGCGGTCAGCGTGAACAACGGGATGGTGCCCACACCCTCGACCGCCACGTCCTGCAGCGTGCCGCGGTGCCGGATCTGCGGCTGCTTCAGCGCCGCCTCCAGGCTGAGGATCTCGCCGCTCGGCACGTCGTGCTGGTTCAACAGCTCGACCCACTCCGCCGTCGGCCGCTCGGCCAGCTTCACCTCGAGCAGCGGCGTCAGCAGCTTGCGGTTCTTCTTGCGCACGTCGCGCTTCTGGAAGCGCTCGTCGGTCTTCAGCTCCGACACGCCGAGCACGTCACACACCGACTCCCACTGCTCCTGCTTGTTGGCGGCGATGTTGATGTGGCCGTCCTTCGTCTTGAACATGCCCGAGGGCGCGGCGGTGAAGTTGTCGTTGCCCATCACCACCGGTTGCTGCCTGCCGATGAGCAGGTTGGCGGCCACCCAGCCCATGAGCGGCATGATCGAGTCGAGCATCGCCACGTCGATGAACTGGCCCTCGCCGGTCTTCTCGCGGTGGTAGAGCGCCGCCATGATCGCGAAGGCGCCGTTGAGGCCACCCACCGTGTCGCAGACCGGGAAGCCGGTGCGCAGCGGGGTCAGGCGCTCGTCGCCGTTCACCGCCATCTCGCCGCTCAGGCCCTGGATGATCTGGTCGTAGGCCGGCTTGAACGAGTCCGGGCCCGTCTGGCCGAAGCCGGAGATCGCGCAGTAGACGAGGCGCGG
>CAYNPF010000114.1:0-7203 GCA_964398895.1 uncultured bacterium | reverse complement strand
GGGCGCGGAACTCCGAGCCGGCGCCGAGGGCCAGCGCGGTCGGGATCATGCCGAAGATCATGGCCAGCGTGGTCATGACGATCGGCCGCAGACGGAGCTGGCCGGCGTCCACCAGCGCGGCGGTGCGGTCGCTGCCGCGGTCCCGCGCCTTGTTGGCGAAGTCCACCAGCAGGATCGCGTTCTTCACCACCAGACCCATCAGCATGATGATGCCCACCATGCTCATCATGTTCAGCGAACTGCGTCCCAGCGCCAGGCCGAGCATGACGCCCAGCAGGGCGAGGGGCAGCGAGAACATGATGGCCAGCGGCTGGGTGAAGCTGCCGAACTGCGAGGCCAGGATCAGGTAGATGAAGACGATCGCCAGCAGCAGCGATTCGATCATGTAGCCGACGGTCTCGGCGAAGTTCTCCTGCTCGCCGCTGAAGCTGATCCGGTAGCCCGGTGGCAGCTCGATGTTCTTCAGCCGTTTCTGGATGTCGCCGACCACGCCGGTGAGCGAACGATTCTGGTAGTTGCCCTCGATGGTGGCCACGCGCTCCAGGTTGCGCCGGTCGATCTGGTTCGGCGCGCCGCCGTAGCGCAGGTTCGCCACCTGGGCGAGCGGGACCATGACCGGCTGGCCGGTGCGGGTGTTCACCTGGCCGGAGGCGATGGGGATGCGGGCGAGGTCGTCCCGCGAGGTCCGGTACTCGGGGGCCAGGCGCACGACCACGTCGCTGGCCACGCCCTCGGCGTCCTCCCAGTCGCCCGCCGTCTGGCCGGCGAGGATCGGGCGCAGCGAGCTGCTCACCGCGCCGACCGAGAGGCCGACGTCGGCGGCGAGCTTGCGATCCACGTCCACGACCCACTCCGGCTTCTGCTCCTCGAGCGACGACTTGAGCTCGACCAGGCCGGGCACGTCGCGGATCGCGGCGGTGATCCGGCCCGAGATCCGGCGCAACTCGTCGAGGTCCGGCCCCTGCACCAGCAACTGGATCGGGGCGTCGCTCTGGCCGCCGAAGTTCACCGGCAGGATGCGCGCGGTCAGGCCGCGGAAACGCGGCAGGATCTGGCGCAGATCGCGCTCGAGCTGCTGCTGCGAGCGCCGCCGCTCGTGCTTGGGCGTGAGCTTGACGTAGATGTTGCCGGCGTTGACCGAGTTGTTCTGCGAGGCGCCGCCGATGGTGGTGTAGCAGTACTTCACCTCGGGCAGGGTCTTGAGGTAGCGCACGATCTCCAGTGCCTTGCCCTGGGTGTAGGCGAGCGAGGAGCCGACCGGGGACTCGATGTCCACGTTGGTCTCCTCGTCGTCCGAATTCGGCATGAACTGGCCGCCGACGATGCCGGAGATCGGCAGCAGCAGCGCCAGCACCAGCGAGACCACCGCGATGGCGATGGTCATGCCGCGGTGGGCGAGCGCCCACTGCACCACGCCGCGGTAGCGCACGCCGAGGGTGGCGAACGCGTTGTTGAAGCGCTCCAGCCCCCGGCCCAGCCAGCCGGTCCGCTCGCGACCCTCGGCGTCGGGGTCGTACCAGCGCGACGACAGCATCGGGTCGAGGGTGAACGAGGCGAACAGCGACACCGCCACGGCGAAGGCCACGGTGATGCCGAACTGGTAGAACATGCGGCCGACGATGCCGCCCATGAACGCGACCGGGATGAACACCGCGAGGATGGACAGCGAGGTGGCCAGCACGGCGAAGCCGATCTCGCTGGTGCCGTTGCGGGCGGCGGCGAAGTGGTCCTCGCCGCGCTCGAGGTGGCGGACGATGTTCTCCCGGACGACGATGGCGTCGTCGATCAATATGCCGATGGCCAGCGACAGCGCCATCAGGGTCATCATGTTCAGCGTGAAGCCGAAGGCGTAGACGGCCAGGAACGCCGAGATGACCGAGACCGGCAGGGTGAGGCCGGTGATGACCGTCGAGCGCCACGAGTTCAGGAACAGGAAGACGATGAGGACGGTGAGCAGGCCGCCCTGCCACAGCGTCGTCTTCACGTCGTCCACCGAGTGGCGGATCCAGGTCGAGTTGTCGGTGATGGACTTGAGCTCCACGCCGGCCGGCAGCGTGCGGTTCAGCTCGGCCATCGCCTTGTTCACCTCGTCGGCGACCTGGACGGTGTTGCCGCCGGAGATCTTGCGGACCTCGACGGCCACGGTGCGCTCGCCGTCCACGTAGGCGACGTCGCGCTCCTCTTCGTGGGCGTCCTCGATGCGGGCGACCTGGTCGAGACGGATGGGGGCGCCGCCGCGCATGGCCACGGTGATGTTGGCGAAGTCGCGCGGGTCCTTGATGCGGCCCTTGACCCGCACCAGGTCCTCGCGCGGCCCCTTCTCGACACGCCCGGCGGGCACGTCGGCGTTCTCGCGCTGCACCGCCGCCATCACCATGTCGGGGGAGACCCCCAGGGCGTTCATGCGGTCGGGCAGCAGCAGGATGTGGATCTCGCGGCGCAGGCCGCCGATCACGCTGACGCTGCCCACGCCGGGGATGTTCTCGATGCGCCGGCTGATGGTCTCCTCGGCCAGGCGGGTGAGGTCGCGCATCGCCCAGCCCTTGCCCTTCACCGAGAAGCTCATGATCGGCAGGCTCTGGATGTCAAAGCGCATGACCACCGGCGGGTCAATGTCGTTGGGGAGATCCTTGCGGATGGCGTCCACCTTGGCCCGCACGTCGGACAGCGCGTTCATGACGTCAATGCCCAGGCGGAACTCGATGAAGATGATCGAGTAGCCCTCGCTGGAGATGGACTGCACCGTCTTCACGCCCTCGGACGAGTTGACGGCCTCCTCGATCTTCTTGGTGACCTCGCGCTCGACGGCCTCGGGGGAGGCGCCGGTGTAGTACGTCTGGATGGCGACGAACGGGAGGTCCACGTTCGGCCACAGGTCGATGGCCAGGCGTCGCAGCGAGAACAGGCCCAGCACGACCAGGGCCAGGATCAGCATGGTCGCGAGGACCGGACGCTTGATGGAGAGATCGCTCAGGAACATGGGCTACCTCTTCCCCCCGGCCTTGCCGGAGGCGGTGGGCGTATCGGGACGGGCCGGCGTCGCCGCCGCCGGCGGCGCCGCATCGCGCGCGAGCTGCACCGGCTGACCGTCCACCAGGCCCTCGATCTGGCTGACCACGACCCTGTCGCCCTCCTTGAGCCCGCTCTTCACCTCGACCAGGTCGCGGAGCTCGTCACGCAGGCCGAGGCCGACGTTGCAGCGGCTCAGCTTGCCGTTCGCCACCACCCAGGCCTGCTGGCCACCGCCGGCGGTCTTCACCGCCCCGCTGGGAATCGCCAGCGTGGCGGCGGCGCGGTTCAGCACGATGCGGCCGCTGGCGAACATGTCGCCGGCCAGCCGGTGGTCGCGGTTGGGCACGAGCACGTAGACCTTCACCTGCCGCGTCGCCTCGTCCACGGTGGCGTTGACGCGCGAGATGTGGCCGGTGATCTGCCGCCCGCCCGCCCCGCTCACCGTCAGCGCCACCGGGGCGCCGGGCTTGAGGCGGTCGAGGGCGTCGGTGGTCACGCTGGCGGTGAACTCCAGCTCGTCGGTGTTCACGATGCGGAACAGACGGTCGCCGTCGCCCGCGCGGTCGC
Organism: uncultured bacterium; assembly: GCA_964398895.1. Lineage (GTDB taxonomy): Bacteria > Eisenbacteria > RBG-16-71-46 > RBG-16-71-46 > RBG-16-71-46 > JANXPZ01. Next base: position 3,624 of record CAYNPF010000114.1, on the reverse strand, counting down.
CCGCCTGCATGAAGCGCTGGGCAATCACGCCGGTGAACGGCGCGCGCACGGTGGACTCGTCGAGGCGCTTGCGCGCCGCGGCGGCGCCCGCCTCGGCCGACTTGAGCTGGGCCTCGGCGCTCTCGACGTCGCGTTCCGCGACGGCGCCCACCTTGAGCAGGTTCTGCATGCGCTTCAGGTCGGCGGCGGCGACGCTGCGTGCCGCCTCGGCACCGGCGGCGGCGGGGGCGATGGAGGTCGTGCGCATGCGAGCCAGCACCTGGCCGCGCTGCACCGCCTGGCCCTCCTTCACCATCATCTGCTCGACCACGTCGGCGACCGGAGCCAGGAGGGTGACGTCCGAGAGCGGGCGCAGCGTGCCCTGCACGGGCACGCCCGATTCCACGTCGGTCCGCGTCACCGGGACGAGGTCGCCCGCGGTCAGCACCACCGGGTCCTGCGTGGCGTCGGCGGCCTTCTGCCGGGCGCCGCAACCACTCACCAGGGCCGCCAGCAGGGCGGCGGCCACCACTCGCGTCATCAGGCGGGTATTCATCAGCGCGTTCCCTCGGGGTTGGAATCGGAGTCGAGCTGCTCGAGCGGACGGCGTTCGACGGACAGCGGTCGTCCCACCGCGCGTTCGAGCTGGGCGATGGCCACCAGGTAGTCCCGCATGGCCTGGACCTCGTTGACCTCGGACGACTGGAGCTGCAACCGGGCGTCCGAGACCTCCACCTGCGTGGACATGCCGTTGGTGAAGCGCACGCCGGCCAGCTCCCAGGCGCGGCGCGCCTGGCGCACGGTCTCGCGGCGCGCCAGCAGCGTGGTCTGCGCGCGCTGGATCTCGTCGCGGGCCTGCTCGGCCTCGATGGACGCGCCCTTCACCGTCAGGTCGCGGTTGGCCCGGGCCTTCTCGTACTCGGCCTTGGCCTCGACCACCTGACCGTGGGTCTGGAAGCCGTTGAAGATCGGCACGCTGAGCGTCACGTAGGCGTCCCAGCTCCGCCAGAACTGCCGGCGCCTCGGCCAGACGTCGGTTGGATAGGCGACGTGCGAGAGGCTGGTGGAGGCGATGAGGCTCGGCCAGTACTGGCTGCGGTACAGGTTCACCGCCAGCCGCCGGGCCTCGACCAACTGGTTGGCCGCGGTCACGCCGGGGCGCTGGTCCACGGCGGTGGAGAGGTCCGTGACCACCGGCACCGTGCCGTCGGGCTCCGCCAGCGGGGTGAGCAGCGCCAGCGGCTGCGTCAGCGGCACGTCGGCCAGTCGCTTCAGGTTGAGCAGCGCGAGGTCATAGCCGTTGCGGGCGCTGACCACGTCGGGCTCCTGGTTGGCGGCGTCCACCTCGGCGCGCAGCTCCTCGTACTCGGAGCGCGTGCCCTCGTGCCGGCCGGCCCGCACCTGCTCGAGGTGCGCCCGCGCCTGCGCGAGCGCGCTCTCGGCGATGGCCACCAGCCGCTCGGCGTAGACGGCGTCGTAGTAGGCCCGTCGCACCTCGAAGCGGATCCCGGTCGCGGTCTCGCGTTCGGTCGCCTGCGCGGCGCGGTTCGCGGCCCGCGCGGTGCGCAGGGCCCCGCTCACCTTGCCGCCCGACCAGAGCAACTGCTGCGCCGACAGGGTCGTGGTCCAGGTGTTCTTGGAGGCGAACATGGCGATCAAGCCGCTCATCTCGCTGCTGCCGCTGTCCGCACCGGCCGAGCCGAAGTTGTCGTAGATGCTCTGGATCTTCCGGTCGTAGACGACGCTGCCGGACACCTGCGGCAGGGCGGCGGAGGCGGCCTGCCACACCTGCCCGCTGGTGGCGCGGACGTTGGCGCGGGCGGTGCGCATCTCCTCGCTGTGCGACAGCCCGCGCTGGATGGCGTCGTCGAGGGTGAGCCGCAGCGTGTCGGTCGGGGCTGCGGGCGGCTCCGGCCGCCGGGCGTGCGCCGCCACGGGCAGCAGCAGGATCAACAGGAACAACCAGCAGCAGCGGCCTCTCATGATGCGAAGCCCTCCATCAGCAGGGTGAAGCGGGCCTTGAGTTCCTCGCGGAGCTGGACACAGGGGTGGATCTGACGGGCGATGCCGTCCCGACAGCAGGCCCACTGGAAGAGGGTGGAGAAGTAGACGCCGGTCATGAGCACCTCGGCGCGTTCCAACGGCAGGTCGGCGCGCAGTTCGCCGCGTTCCTTGCCCTGGCGCAGGAGCGTCTCGATGAAGTTGTGCCAGCGCAGCGCCATCTCCTCCTCGGGACCGAACGCGCGGCGCATCAGCTCGACGAGCACGAAGCTGGCGAGTTCGCGATCCTCCTCGTAGGGGGCCGCGGCCATCTGGTAGACGTCAATGATCTTCTCCCGCGCGTCGCGATCCTCGGCCAGGATCGTCGCCGCGTTCTCCTCGATCACGGTCAACCGTTCCTCGGTGAGGTAGCGGAGCACGGCCTCCTTGCGCGGGAAGTAGTTGAAGAAGGTCCCCTTCGCGACATCCGCCTTCTCGGTGATGTCGTCCACCGTGGTCTGTTCGAAGCCGCGTTCGCGGAAGAGATCCACGGCCGCATGGAAGATGCGGTGGCGCGTCTCCTCCTTCTTACGTTCTCTGCGCGAGGTCTCTTCGTGCATGGCCCTCTTCCTGACCAAAGCTTAAAAATGACCACGGTCAAACATGACCGGACAACAATAATCTTCTTCGGTCATTTCGTCAACGGGCATGAGCCGATTCCGTCACCGGAAGGTGGACCGGACAGCTTGCGATGCTCTCAACAGTTTGCGGCACAATGTCTTGTGTTCCGCATGTCGCTGGACACACGGAAAGGCCCCGTCGGGTCTACGTCCCGACGGGGCCTCAGGGTTACGCGGGCAGCTAGCGATTCGCCAGGGCCACGAAGACCGATACGATCAGGGCCAGCGGTATGAATGCCAGCCCGATGATGGACAGCACCCCGACGCGGTTCCAGAAGGAGCGGCTCTGCTCGACGGCGCTGGCCGCAACCGAGGCGGACGGGTCCACCTTGAGCCGCGAGGCGTCGTTGGCGAAGCGGTTGAGCGCGATGAGCGGGACCAGGTAGACCGCAGCCATGGCCAGGTAGAACAGGCCCAGGGCCAGACCCATGCCCATGCCCAGCTCGCTGCTGCCGCCGGCCATCATGATGATGAGGCCCGCGACCGCCATGAAGCCGGCCCCGATGAAGCCGAGCACGGCCATGAAGCGAACCCATGGGCCGGTCCGCACGATCGCCGAGATGATCGGCCGCCACCCCTCGCCGCCCGGTCCGACCGGTTCCGGCGTGTTCATCAACGAAGGTCCCTGCGCGCCCTGGTCCACCTGGTCCATATGGCCTCCGAGGACTCCGCGCCCCGCAGCGCCCGTGCCGGGAGCGACTCCCGGGCAGGATATCCCGCGGCTTCGGGCCCGCCAACGGAAATCGCCCGGCCGACGTGGCCGGCGTTGGCGGGCTCCCCGGCGTCTGCTAGTGTCGTGTCGTCCCCCCCGGATCTTGCCTCACGAACTCCCGGTTCCAAGCCGAGGAGCGCCGGTCCCTTGAGCCCTCTGACCGTTCCGTCGGTTGCGCCGTGGCAGGACCCCTGGATGGGGGCCCCGGCCGGGCGGTGGGCGTGGCTTGGTCTCCGGTGGGTCCGCCTGGGCCTGTGGGGCGCGGTGCTCCTG
>CAYNPF010000113.1:0-7224 GCA_964398895.1 uncultured bacterium | reverse complement strand
CCATCACCGCCTCCGAGAAGAAGGTGGTGCTGGCGCGGGTCCGCTTCACCGCCGACCCTGCCGAGCTGGCGGCGACCGACGTCGTCGTCGAGATGGTGACCGAGGACCTGGGGACCAAGCGCCGGGTGATGAAGCAGCTCGGCGAGCTGTGCCCGCCCGAGCGCGTGCTCGTCACCAACACCTCGACCCTGAGCGTCACCGAGATCGCCGCCGCCTCCGGACGGCCCGACCGCGTCGTCGGGATGCACTTCATGCGGCCGATCACCCGCACCCCGGTGGTCGAGGTGGTGCGCGGCACTGCCACCTCGGATGCCACCTACGAGCAGGCGCTGGGCCTGGCCCGGGTGCTCGACAAGACGCCGATCCGGGTCGCGGAGCGCCCCGGCTACGTGGTGACGCGCGTGATCCTGCCGCTGCTCAACGAGGCGATGCAGGTGGTGCAGGAGGGGGTGGCCAGCGCCGAGGACGTGGACCTCGCGCTGCGGCTGGCCCACGAGTTCCGCGTCGGTCCGCTCGAGTACGCCGACCGCATCGGGCTGGACAAGGTGCTGGGCTGGATGGAGCACCTGCACCAGGAGCTGGGGGACAAGTACGAGCCCTGCCTGCTGCTGCGCGAGCTGGTGGAGGCGGGCAACCTGGGCTGCCGCACCGGCCGCGGCTTCTTCGCCTACGAGGGCGGACGCCGCGCGACGGGCGCGGAGAAGGAGGCGGCGCGATGAAGGTCCTCGTCCTCAACTCGGGATCGTCGTCGGTCAAGTACCAGCTCATCGAGACCTCGCTCGAGCTGATCGAGCAGGACGCCGATCACGCCATCGCCCGCGGCAACGTCGAGCGCATCGGCACCTCGAGCGCCGTCCACACCTACCGCCCCGCCGGACGGGAGAAGGTGAGCGAGGTGAAGGAGATCCTCGAGCACAGCGTGGCCATCTCCGAGATCATCCACACCCTCACCCACCCGCAGACCGGGGTGATCCGCGAGGCGAGCGAGATCGAGGCGGTGGGGCACCGCGTGGTGCACGGCGGCGAGAAGTTCACGCAGTCCGCGCTGTGCACGCCCGAGGTCGTCCAGGAGATCGAGGCCTGCTGCGAGCTGGCGCCGCTGCACAACCCGCACAACCTGCGCGGCTACCACGCCGCCCGGCTGATCATGCCGAACGTGCCGCACGCGGCGGTGTTCGACACCTCCTACCACCAGACCATGCCGGCGACGGCCTACATGTACGGCCTGCCCTACGTGCTCTACACCCGGCACCACATCCGACGCTACGGCTTCCACGGCACCTCGCACCGCTTCGTCGGCTGGCGCTCGCGCAAGCTGCTGGGCCGGCCGCGCGAGGAGACGCGCCTGGTCACCTGCCATCTCGGCAACGGGGCCAGCGCCTGCGCCATCGACCACGGCCGTTCGGTGGACACCTCGATGGGCTTCACCCCGCTCGAGGGTCTGCTCATGGGCACCCGCACCGGCGACCTCGATCCCTCGGTCCTCTTCCACATCATGCACAAGGAGGACCTGACCGAGCACGAGGCCAACACCATGCTGAACAAGCACTCGGGCCTGTTCGGCGTCTCGGGCCTGTCCAACGACATGCTCGAGCTGGAAAAGGCCGAGGCCCAGGGCAACGAGCGGGCGAAGCTGGCCATTGACATGTTCTGCTACCGCGTGCGCAAGTACATCGGCGCCTACGCGGCGGCGATGGGCGGGGTGGACGCGGTGATCTTCACCGGCGGCATCGGCGAGAACTCGCCGATCGTGCGGGAGCGGACCATGGCCGGCCTCGAGTTCCTCGGCGCCGTCATGGATCCGGTGCGCAACGAGGCGGCGATCCGGGGGACGGAGGCCGACATCTCCGCCACCGACGCGAAGGTGCGCACGCTGGTGATCCCGACCAACGAGGAGTTGATCATCGCCCGCGACACGCTGCGGCTGGTGAAGGGCCGGGCCTAGCGCCGGCCGCCGCCGCGAACCGGCCGGGAAACGTGCGGGGCCGCGCTTCGGCGCGGCCCCGCGGCGTTCCGGTGCGCCGGCTCAGTCGTCGAAGACGCGGACCGCCCGGCGCAGCGCCCCCCAGGCCAGGGCGAAGTAGAGCGCGGCCAGCCCCCACAGCATGACCCACTCGCGCAGCACGGCGTCGAGCGGCACGCCGAGCTGGGTGATGCGCAGCACGCCGGCGATGCCCGGCGTCGTGGGCAGCAACTGCGAGAGCAGTCGCAGGGGCGCCGGAATGGCCTCGACCGGCCAGGAGAAGCCGGCGAGGAAGACCGCCGGCAGCGAGGTGAACAGCAGCACCTGCATGGCGGTCTCGCGGTTGCGGAAGAGGTGGGCCAGGGTCAGGCCGAGCAGGATGATGGCGAGCAGGAACGGCAGCAGGAAGAGCGCCAGCACGCCGGGCTCGCCGCGCTGCGGGAAGCGGAAGACGTGGAAGACCACGAGGAACACCCACAGCGCGTTGCCGGCCGAGAGCAGCAGGTAGGCGCCCGCCCGCCCGAACAGCACCGGCAGCAGCCGCCCGTGGCCGCGCGCCGCCACCAGCCGCGGATCGCCCCCCCGCTCGCGCGCGGTACCGCCGAGCAGGCCGATGCCGATGAGCAGCGTCTGCTGGAGCACCAGCATGAGCACGCCGGGGACGACGTAGGAGGCGTAGCCGCCCGCCGGGTTCCAGAGCGGGCGCAGCACCAGGGGCAGCGGGTCGCGGAAGCGGCGCGCCTGGGCCTCGGAGAGCCCGGCGGCGCGGAGCCGGCGGATCTCGATGCCGGCCGAGAGCGTGCCGATGGACTGGGTGAGCCCGGTGAGGGCCTGGCGGTAGATGAGGAAGTACGAGGCGTCGCTCCACGCCTCGACCGTGACCTGTCCGCCGCGCAGCAGGTCGCGCTCGAAGTGCCGCGGGATGACCATGACGCCGCCGGCGCGTCCGGCACGCACCGCCGCCTCGGCGCCGGCGAGGTCGGGCACCACGAACGTCCGCAGCAGCTCCGAGGCGTCGGCCATGCGGGTGAGCCGGCGCGACAGCGAGCTGCCGTCGGCGTCCACCACGGCGATCGGCACCTCGCGCAGCACCTGGTGGATGTAGGGCAGGGGGTAGGCCAGCGAGTAGGCGATCACGCCGATGACCGCGATCAGCACCGCGCCGGCGTCGCCGCGGATGGTGCGCAGCTCGAGGCGGAGCGCGTCGAGGAAGGCCCTCACAGCCGCCCCCAGAAGCGCGGCTCGCGCGCCACCACGCCCAGCCGCGGCAGGCTGGCGGCGGTGAGGATGGCGGCGAAGCCGGCGAGCGTGGCCAGCCCCGGGGCCGAGACCGCGAACGGGGCGCCGCGCAGCGCCTGCTCGACCAGGATCCGCAGGTAGTGCGTGAGCGGCAGCAGGGCGCCCCAGGCCCGCGCGATGAACGGCATGCCCATGGTGGGGAAGGTGATGCCGGTGAAGGCGAAGGCCGGTCCGGTGTAGAAGGCGCCCAGGCTGGTCGCCAGCCGCAGGTTCGCGGTGAAGACCGCCAGCGCCAGGCCGACCGCCTGGTAGGCCAGCACGAAGAGCAGCGTGGCCAGGGCGATGGTGGCCAGGCCGCCACGCAGCGGCACGCCCAGCACGCGGAACAGCAGCGTGGTCATGCACAGCGAGAGCACGAGGAAGATGGCGGTGTAGGGCAGCAGCTTCCCGGCCACGGCGCGGATCGGGCTGCCGCCGGCGCGCTCCAGCCACTGCGGCGCGGTGCCGTGCTTCAACTCGGCCCCGACCGCATGCACGGTGACGAGCAGGATGAAGATCTGCAGCATGGTGGGCAGCAGGGTGGCCAGCAGGTAGTAGACGTAGTTCATCTGCGGGTTGAACAGCGCCCGGCGCTCGACGCGGATCGGCTCGAGGTGCGCCCGCGCCGCCGCCGCCATCTCGCCGCGGCGCTGGCGGCTGCGCAGGTCGAGCCCCTTCGAGAGCGTGGCCACCACCGCCCGCAGGTCGCGGGCGATCAGGCTGCCGGGCAGCAGCCACTGCCCGTTGTAGTAGCCGGTGATCACCGGGGCGGCGCTGCGCAGCGCGTCGCGCTCGAGCCCGCGCGGCAGCAGCAGCAGCGCGTAGGCGCGGCCCTCGAGCATGAGCCGCTCGCCCTCGGCGGGGGTGGAGACGTGGCGGCTCACGTCCATGGTGCGGGTCGCGTCCACCATGCGGGTCAGCCGCCGCGACAGCGACGAGCCGTCCTGGTCGCAGACCGCGATCGGCAGCCCGACCGGCACGCCGCGCGCGAAGATGCCCCACAGCAGCGCGAAGCTGAACAGCGGCAGGAAGACCGACAGCGCCAGCAGCAGCCGGCCGCCGGCCAGGCGCACCAGTTCCCGGCGCGCCACCGCGCGCAGGCCCGTCGCCCTCGAGACGCTCACCGTCGCTCCGTCAGCGGCGCCGCCAGGGGACGAGGGCGCTCATGCCCGGCCGCAGGCCCGGCACCGGCGCCAGCGGACGGGCCCGCACCTCGAAGGTCTTGAGGTCGAAGTCGCCCGAGGCGTTGGTCGCCCGCCAGGTGGCGAAGTCGCCCATCGGCGCGATGGTGCTGACGCGCAGCCGCACCCACTGCTTGCCCAGCGCGGGGAAGCGGCAGCGCAGCTCGTCGCCGACCTTGAGACCGTGCAGCCGGTCCTCGCGCACCTGCAGCACCACCCACGGGTCGGAGAGGTCCACCAGGGTGACCACCGGGTACCCGGCCGAGGCCAGCTCGCCGGGGTCCACGTTGACGTCGGCGACCTCGCCGTCGCGGGGCGCCGTCAGCCGCGTCTCGCCGAGGTAGGAGCGGACCTCCGAGACCGCGCCCGCCGCCTGGCTGGCGAGCGCCGCCGCCGCCTCGCGGTCCTCGCTCCGGGCGCCGCGCCGGGCCATGTCGTACATCGCCCGCGCCGCCTCGGCCGCGTCCTTCGCGGTGCGCCAGGCGGTCTCGGCCTCGTCGCGGCGCTGGGTGGCGACCACGCCGTCCTGGTGGAGCCGCTCGATGCGGTGGTAGGTGCTCTCGGCCAGCGCGGCGGCAGCGTCGGCCCGCTGCCACTGGCTGCGGGCGGCGCGGATCTCCTCCTCGCGCGCGCCGCGCACGGCCTTCGCCCGCTGCGCGTCGGCGGCGCGCTCGGCCGAGGTGGCCTGGGCGAGCTTCGCCTCGATCTCGGGGCTGTGCAGGGTGGCGAGCAGGTCGCCTCGGTGCACGGCCTGCCCGCGCTCGACGTGCAGGGAGTCCACGCGGCCGGCGATCTTGGCGGCGACGTCCACCTGGGTGGCGTCCACCTCGCCCTCCATCCAGTCGGTGCCGGGCCGCAGCAGCGCCCAGCCCAGCAGCGAGACCACGATCAGGACCGCCAGCGCGATCCCGGCCGCCCGCAGGCGGTGTCGCGACGACTCCATCACGGTTCCACCTCCTCACCGGCGCGTGACCGGTACGATTCGAAGCGATCGGACTGTCCGCAGGCCGACAACAGCTCGGCCAGCGCCACGTCGCCGGCCTGGGCGGCGGCGAGCTGCTCGACGCGCACCCGCGCCAGCGCCAGCTCGGCGTCCACGACCTCGAGCGACGTGGCCAGGCCCTCCTGGAAGGCGCGGCGCCGCACCCGCAGGTACTCCTCGGCCAGCTCGCGCGCGGTGTACAGCGAGACCGACTGCTCGCGGGCCTTGCGCAGCTCCTGCCAGCGCTTCTCGACCAGCGTGTTCACGCCGTCGCGCGCGCTCTGCTCGAGGTGCGCGACGCGCTGCTCCTGTGCGCGGGCGGCGCGCACGCGGTTCTCGCGGGCGAAGCCGTCGAACAGGGCGAGGCGCGCGCCCACGCCGACCGCCCATTTCGGATCGAGGATGGTGAGATCCTCGGGCACCAGCTCGCGCTGCCCGAACAGGTAGACCTCGGGCAGCCACTGTCCCTGCTCGGCCCGCAGCCCCTGTCGCGCCTGGCGACGCTGCGCCGCGACCTGTCCGAGCAGCGGGCTGTGCTCGCGCGCGGCGGCGGCGAACACCTCCAGCGACTCGACCGGCGCCGGCACGAACAGCGGGCTGGTGGGCTGGACCGGTCCGCCGCCCAGCAGGTCGGCCAGCGCCGTGCGGGCGATGGCCACGTCGGCCTCGGCCGCGGCGAGCGCGCGCTCGGCCTCGGCGCGGGCCACCGCCGCGTGGAGCTCCTCGGCGCGGGCGATCAGGCCCTCCTGGCGCATGCGCGCCGCCTGGCGCTCGTGCTCGTCGAGGTCCTGCAGCACCTGCTGCCGCACGAGGTGCACGCGCGCGGCCAGCCGCAGGCCGTAGTAGCGGCGCACCAGCTCGGCGGTGAGGTCGCCCTCGGAGGCGTGCCGGCGGGCCACCGCCTCGTCCACCCGCGCCCCCGCCGCCCGGTTGGCGGCCACGATGCGGCCGCCGGTGAACACCGGCCAGGTCGCGGTCAGCTCGGCGCGGCGGAAGTCCCGCTCCTCGACCGTCTCGAGGAAGTGCGGCACCATCGCCGCCGGGACCCCCGGGTGCAGCGTGAGCATGACGCTGCGGATCGGGTCGAGATCGAGCACGATCTCGTCGTCAATCTGCGTCCAGCGACCCTGCAGGTCCACCCGGGGCAGGAACAGGCCCCAGGCCGCCGACCGCTCGGCGTGGCGCTGGCGTTCCTCGTCACGGGCCGCCGCCAGCGTCGGGTTGTAGGCGGTCAGCTCCGCCAGCGCCTGGGGGAAGCTGAGCGCGCGGTCCGGCGCCGCCGCTTCGGCGGCGAGGGTCCGGGGCGCGCCCGCGGACAACGACAGGGCCAGCACCGCGATCACGGCGCCGCAGCCGCCTCGACTCCTCGACATGGTCTGGCTCCTTCGCGTGGTTCCTAGCCCCGCCGGGCCGCCGTGGCCGGGATGGTCGCGAACGCCTGCTCGAGATCCGCGATCAGGTCGGCGGGGTCCTCGATGCCGACCGAGTAGCGCACCAGACCGTCGGTGATGCCGGCCTCGATCCGATCGGCGCGGCTTACGCCGGCGTGGGTCATCGAGGCGGGGTGCTCGATCAGGCTCTCGACGCCGCCCAGCGACACGGCCAGCGTGGCCACCTTCACGTGGTCCATCACCGCCCGGCCCGCCTCGACCCCGCCCTTGAGCTCGAAGGAGATCATGGCGCCGAAGCCCGACATCTGCCGCTTCGCCAGCTCGTGCTGCGGGTGGGAGGGCAGGCCGATGTAGCGCACCCACTCGACCTCGGGCCGGCCCTCGAGCCAGCGCGCGATCTCGAGGGCGCCGGCCTGGGCGCGCTCCATG
>CAYNPF010000112.1:0-7224 GCA_964398895.1 uncultured bacterium | reverse complement strand
AAGCCCCATTGCCGGGCGACACGGAGGGAGGAGAACCCCCGGGGTGCGCAAAGGGTCTTGACATGCGGCGTGGCCTTCCATTCAATCCCCGGGTTGGAGAGTGGCCGTTCTCCCTTGCGCTGGCCTGCGAGATCGCCCCGACTCGTGAGGTGCACGCGGATGACCGGAACGCGCTGCGCGGACAGGAAGTCGCCGTCTCCAGCACCGGAGAAGGATGCTCCGTCCTCCGTCCCGGCCCGGGCGTCCCCCGTCGTCGCTCCCCGAGTTCTCGAACGGTGCCCCGTCGGCGTCCGCCGGGGGTGGTGAAGTGCCCGCCCCGTCCGTTCCCCCCGGCGGCCCGGGCGACGGATCCTCCGTGCCATTCCCGACCGGGGACTCCCTGCTGGCGAGCATCATCGAGTTCCTGCCCGACGCCACGTTCGTGATCGACCTCGAGAAGCGCCTCGTCGCCTGGAACCGCGCCTGCGAAGCCATGACCGGCGTGCCCAAGGACGCGATCCTCGGCCGGGGCGACTACGCCTACGGCGAGGCGTTCGTCGGTGAGCGGCGGCCCATCCTCATTGACCTGCTGGATCTGCCCTCGCCGCAGGTGGAGGCGTACTACAAGTACGTGGTGCGCCGGGGCGACACGCTCTGCGCCGAGACCTTCCAGCCGAACCTGCGCCACGGCCAGGGGGCCCACCTCTGGGGCGAGGCCGCGCCGCTGTACGACAACGCGGGTCGGCGATGCGGCACCCTCGAGGTCATCCGGGACGTCACCGAGCAGAAGCAGGTGGAGAAGGCGCTGCGCGAGAGCGAGCGGAAGTTCCGCACGGTGTTCGAGACCGCGGGCGACGCCATCCTGCTGATGAGCCGCGACCGCTTCGTGGACTGCAACGCCCGCTCGCTGACCATGTTCGGCTGCGACCGCGGGCAGTTGATCGGATCGTCGCCCTACGCCTTCTCGCCGCCGGTGCAGCCCGATGGCCGGCCCTCCGAGGAGGCGGCGCTGGAGAGGATCGGGCGGTCCCTGAACGAGGGGCCGCAGCTCTTCGAGTGGATGCACTGCCGCGCCGATCGCACGCCGTTCCCGGCCGAGGTGAGCCTGAACAGCATCGAGCTGGACGGGGAACTGATGATCCAGGCGGTCGTGCGGGACATCACGCTGCGGAAGGAGGCGGAGGCCGAGGTCCGGGAACTCCACGACGCGTTGCGACAGCATGCCGGCGAACTGGAGCGGCGGGTCGAGGCCCGGACGGCCCAGCTCGCGGCGCGCAACGAGGAGCTGAAGGAGTTCGCCTACACCGTGTCCCACGACCTGAAGGCGCCGCTGCGCGGCATCTCCGGCTACGCCAACGAGCTCACCGCGAAGCACGGCGGTGCGTTGAGCGAACGCGGCCGGTTCTGCCTCTCGCAGATCATGACGGCCTCCTCGCACCTGGATCACCTCATCGAGGACCTGCTCCGCTACTCGCGGCTGGATGCCGAGACGCCCGCGTCCACCACGGTGAACCTGCGCAACCTGGTGCAGGCGCTCCTGCGCGACCGCGAGCTGATCATCCGCGAGCAGCGCGTCGAGATCGCCGTGGACCTTCCCTTCGAGACGGTCCGGGTGTGGGAACGGGCGCTGGCGCAGGTGCTGGGCAACCTGGTGGACAACGCCATCAAGTACAGCCGCGGGTCCGATCCGCCGCGCGTGCGCATCGCGGCCAGCGAGACCGCGGATGCCTGGCGGGTGGCGGTGAGCGACAACGGCGTCGGCTTCGACATGAAATACCACGACCGGATCTTCAAGCTGTTCCACCGCCTGGTGCGCATGGAGGAGTTCGAGGGGACGGGGGCGGGGCTGGCGATCGTCAAGAAGCTGGTCGAGCGGCAGAACGGCCGCATCTGGGCCGAATCGGCGCCGGGGCAGGGCGCGACGTTCTTCGTCGAGCTGCCCCGGCTGCGGGATGGAACGTAGGAGGGGGGGAGAGCATGGCGGTGGAGGATGCGCGCGAGGCGGGGGACGAGAAGGGGGTCGTGGCCCGTTCGGCGAGGCCCATCCTGGTGGTGGAGGACAACCCCATGGACCTGGACTTCCTGCTCCAGGCCTTCGCCGAGCACGGTGTGGCCAACCCCGTGCGGATCTGCCGGGACGGTGAGGAGGCGCTGCAGTTCATCGCCGATCATGCGGCGCCCGAGGATCCGGACCTGCCCATGCTCGTGCTGCTGGACCTGCGGCTGCCCAAGGTGGACGGCGTGGACGTCCTGCGCGACGCGAGGCAGCGGCCGGTCTGGAACAAGGTTCCCTTCGTCGTCCTCACCACCTCCCGGGAGGACCGGGACGTCTCGCGGGCCTACGAGCTGGGCGTCAACTCCTACATCGTCAAGCCCGTGGACTTCGGCGAGTTCGCCGCCGTGGTGCGACGGATCAAGCTCTACTGGCTGCTGACCAACCAGTCACCCTTCCCCGAGAGCTGGGGCGCCGCGCGATGACCTCCCCGATCCGGGTCCTGTACGCGGAGGACAACCCGCTCGACGTCGAGCTGACCCGCACCCGGTTCGCCGAACGGGCCCCGGACGTCGAACTCGAATTCGCCGACAGCGGACAGGCCTGTCTCGACCGTCTCCGGGGCGGCGGGTTCGATCTGCTCCTGCTCGACCACCGGCTGCCCGACATGGACGGCCTCGATGTCCTGCGCGCGCTGGTTCACGGCGGCGAGCGGATCCCGGTCGTGCTGGTGACCGGCTCCGGCGACGAGGATCTGGTGGTGAAGGCGCTGCGGCTGGGAGCCGCCAGCTACGTGCCCAAGGCGGGTGACTACCTGGAGGCGCTGCCGGACCTCCTGCGGCAGGTGGTGACCGAGCACCGCACCCGCTCCGGGCAGCGACCCTTCCTCGACGAGCCACGACGGGTCCTCTACGTCGAGCACCAGTCCATGGACATTGACCTGACCCTGCGGCACTTCGCCGAGGTCGCGCCACTGATCGAGGTGCAGGTCGTCCGCAGTTGCGCCGAGGCGCTGGAGCGGCTGCGGCGCCAGGAAGCCTGCGACGCGGCGCTGATCGACCTGCGCATGCCCGACATGAGCGGGCTGGACTTCGTGCGCGAGGCGAAGCGCCGGGCCCTGCGGCTGCCCCCGTTCGTCGTCATCTCGGGACGGGGTGACGAGCAGGCGGCGATCGCCAGCCTCCGACTGGGGGCGGCCGACTACGTCACCAAGACCGAGGGCTACCTCGACGACCTCCACCACGCCCTCGACCGCGCCATCGTCCACGACCAGCTCGACCGGATGAACGCACGGCTCCAGGCCGAACTGGAGGAGCGGACGCGGAACCAGGTGGTGATCGAGGAGCGCCGGCGGTTCCTGGACATCCTGCTCAACGTCATGCCGGTGGCCGTCTTCTTCAAGGACACCGAGGGTCGCTACCTCGGCGTCAACCAGGCGTTCGCACGGTACTTCGGACGGTCTCAAGAGGAGGTCGTGGGGAAGACGATCTTCGATCTCACGCCCCGTGACGAGGCGCAGGCCCACGACGTGGCGGACCGGGAGATCCTGGCCTCACCGGGGGTGCGGGTGTACGAAGTCCGGACGGACGGCCCCGATGGCCGGTCGCACGAAATGGTCTTCCACAAGGCGAGCTACGCCGACGCGACCGGACGGGTCGCGGGGCTGGTCGGCGTGGTCCTGGATGTCACCGAGCGGAAGCGGGCCGCGGAGGCGCTGCGGCTGCAGAACGTGATCATGGCCACGCAGCAGGAGACGACGAAGGACGGCATCCTCGTCGTGGACACCGCCGGCCGGATTCTGCTGTGCAACCGGCGATTCGCGGAGATGTGGGGCCTCCCCAGTGCCGACCTGGCCGGTGCGTCCGATGAATCCACGCTCGCGGCGGTGACGGATCAGATGGCCGACCCGGAGGGATTCCTCCATCGGGTGCAGTGGCTGTACGCGAACCCCGAGGAGCGGAGCGAGGACGAGCTGCTCCTGAAGGACGGCAGGGTCTTCGAGCGCTACTCCGCGCCGATGCGCAGCTCCGAGGGGATGCAATTCGGGCGCGTGTGGTACTTCCGGGACATCACGGCGCGCCGGCAGGCCGAGCAGGAGATCGCCGCGCAACTGGACGAGCTGCGACGCTGGCACGAGGCGTCCCTCGGTCGGGAAGGCCGGATGCTCGAGCTCAAGCACGAGGTCAACGAGCTGCTGGCCCGGGCCGGCCTGCCCCGGCGCTACGAGGCCGACGAGCCGGGAGGGGGCGGATGAGCGCGCTGGCGCAGCCGCCGCGGGCACGGGGGATGCTCGCCGGCGTGTTCATCGCGACGTCGCTGGCGCTGTCGGTGGCGGGCTACTTCTCCTACGGACAGCAGGTGCGGGCGATCCGCGCGGAGCGCGCCGACGACCTGCAGGCCGTGTCCTCGCTCAAGGTCGGGGCGCTCGCCGCCTGGCGGACCGAGCGGCTCGCCGACGCCCGGGTGGCGTCCGGAGGACTCTCTCGCGCGGCGATGCTGGCCTGGCTCGCCGCGCCCGGGGACGCCGCCCGGGAACGCGCGGCCCGGGACAACGCCCGGCTGGTGGCGGAAAGCCACGGCTACCGGAACGTCATCCTGGTCGGTCAGGACGGGCGGATCCGGATGAGCCTCGATCCCCGGGTGAACCAGCTCCAACCAGCCGGTCGGGAACTGGTCGCGCGGGTGCTGCGGGAGCGCCGACCCCGGTTCGGCGATCTCTTCCGGTGCCCGATCTGCCACGAGATCCACCTCGACGTGGCCGCGCCGATCCTGGACGAGGGGGGGCGTGCCGTGGCCGTCCTCATCCTGCGTGCCGACCCGGCGCGGTTCATCTACCCGATCATCCGGAGCTGGCCCACGCCGATCCGCACCGCGGAGACCCTGCTGCTGCAACGGGAAGGTGACAGCGTGCTGTTCCTGGCGGTGGCGCCGCACCGACCCGTTCCGGCGTTGACGCTGCGGTTGCCGCTGGCGGCGCGCGATCTGGTGGAGGCGCGCGCGGCGCGGGGCGAGGTCGGCCTGATCTCCGGCGAGGACTACCGGGAGGTGGCCGTGGTGGCCGACGTGCGTCCGGTCGCGGACTTCCCGTGGATCATGGTGTCGAAGATGGACACCGCCGAGGTCCTGACCGAGGCCAGGGCGAGAGGTTGGATCATCCTCGGCTTCGTCCTCCTCGGCATCGTGCTGGTGGCCGTGGCACTGGCGTTCATCGCCTATGCCGGGCAGGCCGGCTTCTATCGGGAGCTGTTCCGGGCCACGCGGGTGGGGGAGGCCGGCGGGCCGGAGGTTCCGGAGGCCCAGGTCCTCGGCGCCCGGCGCCTGGCGATGGTGCTCGCCGGCGCGGCCGTCGCGATCGGCGCGACAGCGCTCCTCGGCTGGTGGCTCGACATCCCGATCCTCAAGAGCGGATTGCCCGGCTACATCACGATGAAGGTCAACACGGCGGTGGGGATCGTGCTCGCGGGGGTGGCCACGATGCTGCTCGGTTGCGGACGGGTCGCCCGGCGATGGTCCCTCGGCTTCGCGATTGCCGTGGCCTTCCTCGGACTCTTCACCCTCCTCGAGTTCGTCCTGCCGGTATCCTTCGGCCTGGATCAGTTCCTGGCCGTCGAGCCGCCGGGGACGAACGGGGTGCTGCCGCCGGGACGCATGGCCGCGCTGTCGGCGGCCGGCTTCCTGCTCCTCGGCACGGCGATCGGGCTGACCGGACTCCGCCGCACCGCCCTGACCGCGCAGCGACTGGCGGTGGTGGTGGGCGGGATGGCGCTGCTGGAGCTGCTGGCCTACTCCTTTGGCGCGACGAACCTCAGTGGGTTCGGTCTCTACCTCCGGATGGCCGTTCACACGGCGGCGGCCTTCGCCCTCCTCGGCCTGGCCGTGCCGCTGTCACGGCCGTCCGAGGGCCTGGTGCGGACGCTGCTCGGGCAGAATCTGGGCGGCTGGCTGCTGCGCCGCCTCGCCCCGGTCCTGCTCCTGGTCCTGCCGCTCCTGGGCTGGCTGACGTCGTACGGAGCGAAGCGCGGCTACCTCGAGGGCCCGTTCGCCGTGGCCTTCCTGGTCGCGATGCTCGTCCTCATGCTCGGGGCCGCGATCTGGTGGGTGGCGCGGGCGCTCACCCGCATTGATGCCGTCCGTCTGACGGCCGAGATGCGGGCCGCGGAAAGTGCCGAGGAGATCCGGGCGACGCTCTACGGCATCGGCGACGGTGTGGTGACGACCGATGCGAACGGGCGGGTCGCGCGGCTGAACCCGGTGGCGGAGCGGCTCACCGGCTGGAGCGAGGCGGAGGCGCAGGGGCGACCCCTGGGCGAGGTGTTCCGCATCGTCAACGAGACCACCGGCAAGCCGGCCGAGACGCCGGTCGAGCGCGTGCTGCGCGAGGGACGCGTCGTGGGCCTCGCCAACCACACCGCGCTGGTCGCCCGCGACGGCACGGTGCGCCCGATCATGGATAGCGGTGCGCCCATCCGTCTCGGCACCGGGCGGATCGGCGGCGTCGTGCTGGTGTTCCGCGACCAGACGGAGGAGCGCGCCGCCCGGGCGGCGGTGTCGCGGGCCACCGCCAACTTCGCGGTCGCCTTCCAGGGGAGCCCGGTGGCCATGGTGATCACCTCGCCGGCCGGCCGGGTCGCCGATGTCAACGACGTCTTCCTGCGCGAGAGCGGCTATGCACGGGATGAGCTGATCGGCCGCTCCACCACCGAGCTCGGGGTCTTCACCGGCGAGGCGGATCGCGAGCGGATGCTCGACGCGCTCCGCTCCCGGGGCTTCGTGAACAGCCTCGAGATGACGCTGCGCCGCAAGTCCGGGGAACCGCGCACCTGCCTGCTCTCGGCGGCCCTGCTCCAGACGGGGAAGGAGCCGCACCTGCTGTCCACGATCGTGGACATCACCGAGCGCAAGCAGGCGGAGGAGCAGCTCCAGGCGGGGCTGGCCGAGACGCGCCGGCTGCTTCAGCTCGCCGACCAGTCGCGCCGCGCCCTGCTCAGCATCATGGAGGATCAGAAGCGGCAGGAGGAGCAGCGCAAGGAACTCGAGAACCAGCTCACCCAGGTGCAGAAGATGGAGAGCATCGGCCGCCTGGCCGGCGGCGTCGCCCACGACTTCAACAACATGCTGAGCATCATCCTCGGCTACGCCCAGATGGCGCGGCGCAAGCTGACCGACGCCAGCCCGGCCTTCCGCGATCTCGAGCAGATCACGGAGGCCGGCAACCGGGCGGCCGGGCTGACGCGTCAGCTCCTGGCCTTCAG
>CAYNPF010000111.1:0-7259 GCA_964398895.1 uncultured bacterium | reverse complement strand
CACCGTGTGCGCCCGACGACGGACTGTAGACGGCCGACCGGTGCGGGTCAAACCCGCCGGACCCGCACGGCGCGCCCCACGCGGGGCCGGCACCCGCGCCGCCATCGCCGCCGCGCGCCCGCTGCTGCTCCGCGGCCGGACCGACCGAGCCCGCCGGCCGGTTGGCGCCCGGCCGCCGACCGCCTATGCTCCCCCTCGTGTCCGTGATGCGCACCCCCTTCATCGAGGTCCATCTCTTCCGCCGCATCGGTCGCCGGGTGGAGTTCCTCTGCCTGCGTCGGGCCGACACGCGACGCCTGCCCGGCGTCTGGCAGCCGGTCACCGGGCGCTGCCGCCGCGGCGAGCCGCCGCTCACCGCCGCGCGGCGCGAGGTGCGCGAGGAGACCGGGCTCGAGCCGCTCCGCTGGTGGGCGCTCGAGGAGCCGACCCTCCTCTACCTGGCGGAGCGCGGCGAGGTCGTGGCGATCCCCGTCTTCGCCGCCGAGCTCGGCCCCCGCGACCGCGTGCGCCTGTCCGGCGAGCACGACGCGCAGGTCTTCCTGCCGGCGGCGGCCGCGGGCCGGCGCTACCTGTGGGAGACGCAGCGGCGCGCGCTGGACCAGGTGCGGCGCCAGGTGCTGCGCGGCGGTGCGCTGGCGGCGGCGCTGGCGCTGCCCCCGCCGCGACGCCGGGGAGCGCGATCGTGAACGTCCTCGTCATCCCCTCGTGGTGGCCGCACCGCTGCTACCCCTGGGAGGGCTCGTTCCTCGCCGAGCAGGCGGCGGCCATCGCCGCGGTCCGTCCCGACTGGAGGGTGGGCGTGAGCCTGTGGGGCCAGGGCGAGGGCTTCGTCTCGACCGCGCACCTGCTGCACTCGCCGCGCTGCCTGTTCGACGCGCTGGCGTTGCGGGCGGGCGAGCGCGAGCGCGACGGCGTGGTGGAGTTCCTCGAGCCGACCCTGTGGTGGACCGAGCGCCTCGGCGGCGGAAACCGCGGCGCCCTGCTGGCGGCGAACCGCCGCAACCTCGAGCGGGCGCGGCGCCGCTTCGGCACGGTGGACGTCCTCCACGCCCACGTCGCCTATCCGGCCGGCTGGCTGGCGATGCGGTTGAGCCGCGAAAGCGGCATCCCCTACGTGGTCACCGAGCACATGGGACCGTTCCCGCTGCCGGTCTACGCGCGCCGCGACGGCCGGCTCAAGGCCGTGATCCGCGAGCCGCTGGAGCGGGCCGACGCCCGCATCGCCGTCAGCCCGACGCTGGCGCGCACCATCGCCGGCCACGGCATCGCGGAGCCCGAGTTCATCCCCAACCTGGTGGACGAGCGGCTCTACGCGCCCACGGCGCCCGCCGATCCCGGCACGTTCACCTTCTTCACGCTCGCCGCGCTCGACCCGGTCAAGGGGATCGGCGACCTGCTCAAGGCGGCCGCCCGCTTCCTCGGCGGCCTGCCCGAGAACGCGCGGGCCCGCGTGCGCTTCCGCATCGCCGGCGACGGTCCGCTGCGCGCGGCGCTGCGGCGCGAGGCGCACGAACTGCACCTCGACGCCCACCTCACCTGGCTGGGCGCACTGCCGCGCGAGCGGGCGCGGGCGGAGTTCGCCGCCTGCGACGCCTTCGTGCTCTCCAGCCGGCACGAGTCCTTCGGCATCGTCTTCGTCGAGGCCGGCGCCGCCGGCAAGCCGGTGCTGGCCACCCGCTGCGGCGGACCGGAGAGCATCGTCACCCCGGAGACCGGCCGGCTGGTGCCGGTCGGCGACCTCGAGGCGATCGCCGCCGGACTGGCCGAGTTGTTCGCGGGCGGCCGCGAGCGGGACGCCGGGGCCATCCGGCGCGCCACGCTCGAGCGCTTCGGGCGCGAGGCGGTGGTGGCGCGGCTCGAGGCGGTCTACGCGCGGGTCAGCGCCGCGACGCGGGCGGGAGCCCCTGGCCGGTGACCACGTTGATCTCGGCGCCGAGCAGGATGAAGAAGGCGCTGAGGTACATCCAGGTCAGGAGGATGATCACGGCCCCGAGGCTGCCGTAGGTGGCGTTGTACGAGCCGAAGTGCCGCACGTAGATCGAGAAGCCCAGCGACGCCGCGATCCAGCCCAGCACCGCCACCACCGCGCCCGGCGTGATCCAGCGCCAGCGCAGCTCGGCGGCCGGTCCGAGGAAGTAGAGCTGGTCAATGGCGGCGATGAGCAGCAGCGCCACCAGCGGCCAGCGCGCCGCGATCCACACCTGCACCGGCAGCGGCCCCAGCCCGCCGCGGGCCGCCCACCACGCGCTCACGTGCGCGCCGAACCACAGTCCGAGCAGGCCCAGCACCGCGAGCGCGCCGACCGCCACCGCCAGCAGCAGGGCGATGCCGCGGGTCTTCCAGAACGGCCGGTGCTCGCTCAGCCCGTGCACGCGGTTGAGCCCCTGGATCGCGGCATCCACGGCGTTCGACGCCGCCCACAGCGTGAGCACGAGGCTGGCGGAGAAGAAGCCGCCCCGCTGGTGCGTCACCAGCCGCCGCACGCTGTCGCGCATCAGGTCCACCGCCGCCGGCGGCACGATCGAGCCCAGCGCCGCCAGCAGGCGCTCCATGAGATTGGGCACCGGCAGGAACGCCAGCAGGCTGGCCAGCGCGAACAGGCAGGGGAAGGTGGCGAAGAGCAGGTAGTAGGCGATCTGCGCCGAGGAACTCATGGACTGGTGCTGCAGCACGCCGTCGGTGACGCGCTGCACGAAGCGCCACGGCGTCAGGCGCGGCGCGGCCGTCGGCGAGGCCGGGGCGCTCATCGCGGCTCCAGCACGACGCGGATCTGCCGGACGTCGCCGGCCGCGCAGCCGATGGCGGTGGAGTCCGGCGCCACCAGCGCCAGACGGCGGCCGCCGAGCGGCGTCACCCGCAGCTCGTGACGACCGCAGGGCACGCGACCGAGATCGAACGGCCGCGGCGGTCCCATGAAGATCGTCACCGTGTCCCGCGCCGCCGGCCGGTCGGCCAGCGCCACCAGCACCCGCGGCTCGCCCCGCACCGGCCGCTCGGAGCGCACCTCGACGGTGCCGCCCACGCGGCAGTCGCAGCCGTCCGGCGCCGGCGCCGGCTCGTCCACCGCGCGCCCGAGGACGACCCGCAGCGCCACCGGTACTGCGGGCCGGCCCTCCGGCCGCACCGAGACGCGCAGGCCGGGTCGCACCGTGGTGTCGGCCGCGGCCGACTCCGTGATCGGCGGCCCCGTGATCCCGGAATCGGCGGCGGCAATCCCCACGGTGACCACGGTGGTCGCGGGAGCCGGGGCGATCGGCGCGGTGGCCGCGGGCCGGGTGGCGACGGTCTCCTCGCGCGCGGAATCCGGCGCCAGGGGCACAACCGGCGGCGGCAGCGGGTCGGGCGCGCCGGGGAACAGCCGCAGGCTCTCGGGCCGCTCGGGCGGCGCCGGCGGCGCCGGCGGCGTGGAATCGGGCGCCACCGCCGCGTTCATAGCCGAGGGAACGACGAGCGCGAACGCCGTGGGCTCGGGCGTCGAGCGATCCTCGCGCCCCAGCCGGCGCGTGAAGCGCGCCTCCAGCTCGACGGGCACCTCCGCCCCCGAGCCCAGCGCGGCCGCCACCGCCTTCGCCACCGCCGCATCGCTCGAGCGCACCTCGGTCCGCGCCGTGTCCCCGCTCCCGGCGCGGCGCAGCTCGAGCACCAGCGCCGGCGCGCCCGAGGGCAGCGCCAGGTTCCAGCCGCGGTGCGCGGCACGCAGCACCAGCCGCAGCGGCGCCGCGGCGGTCGGCCCGGCCAGCGTCGGCGCCAGCGCGTAGCGACCCGCCGCGTCGGTGAGCGCCGAGGCGCCGGGCGCGCCCTCCAGCACGACGCACGCGCCGGACACGGGCCGTCCGCCCGGCTCGGTGACCGAGCCGGTGACGACGAGGCGCAGGGCCGCGGCCGGACGGGGCGCGGCCAGCAGCAGCGCGAGCAGGAACCAGGCGGGGCGCAGGGGCATGGGCTTCATCCGTGGGTTCACGATCCCGCCGGCATCATAGCAGCCGACGCGCGGGCGGCCACGCTCGCGCGCGCCCGCCCCGGCGGTCACGGCTCGCCGCGGACGCCGGCCAGCTCCTCGTACAGGCGGGCACAACTGATCGCCCCACCGTGGAACGAGGTCAGGTCGAACTTCTCGTTCGGAGCGTGGGGCCGGTCGTCGGGCAGGGCGAAGCCCATGAGGATGCAGGGCAGGCCGTGCGTCTCGCGGAAGGTCGCCATCACGGGGATCGAGCCGCCGCTGCGGACCAGCGCCGGCGGCTGCGGCCACGAGCGGCGCAGCGCCCGCTCGGCCGCCTGCAGCATCGGGTGATCGGGCGGGGTCAGGAACGGCGGACCGCCGCCGAGATCGTGCACGAGCACCGTCACGCCCGGCCCCGCCAGCGCCCGCACATGCTCGGCGAAGCACGGGAACAGCTCGCGCGGGTCCTGGTCGGGCACCAGCCGCAGGCTCACCTTGGCGCGGGCGCTCGCCGGCAGCACCGTCTTGGCGCCGGCGCCGGTGTAGCCGCAGACGAGACCGTTCACGTCGCAGGTCGGCCGCACCCACAGGCGCTCGAGCGTCGTGCGGCCCGCTTCGCCGTACGAGCCGGGTGCGCCGGACTCGCGCAGCCAGCCGGCCTCGTCGAACGGCGCCCGTGCCAGCCGTTCGCGCTCCGCCGCGTCGGGCTCGCGCACGCGGTCGTAGAAGCCGGGCACGGTGACCCGCCCCTCGGCGTCGTGCAGCCCGGCGAGGATCGTGGCCAGCGCGTCGCCCGGGTTGCGCACCCCGCCGCCGAACTCGCCGGAGTGCAGGTCGCGGCCCGGGCCCCGCACCTCGATCTCGGTGTAGAGCAGGCCGCGCAGCCCGTAGGTCAGCGCCGGCGTGTCGGGCGACGGCATGCCGGAATCGCTCACCACGATGACGTCGGCGTCGAGCCGCGGCCGCCACCGGCGCAGGAACGTCGCCAGGTTGCCGCTGCCGCACTCCTCCTCGCCCTCGATCACGCAGCGCAGGTTGACCGGCAGGCCGCCGTTCACCGCGACGTGGGCGGCGATGGCGGCGACGTGCATGTAGATCTGGCCCTTGTCGTCGCTGGCGCCGCGCGCGTGGATGCGCCCGTCGCGCACCACCGGCTCGAAGGGCGGCGTGTCCCACTCCGCCAGCGGGTCGGCCGGCTGCACGTCGTAGTGGCCGTAGAGCAGCACCGTCGGCCGACCCGGCGCGCCCAGCCACTCGGCGTAGACCACCGGGTGCCCGGCGGTGGGCACGACCTCGGCGTGGCCCATTCCCGCGCGGCGCAGGTCGGCGGCGAGGTGCTCCGCGCAACGGCGCATGTCCTCGCGATGCGCGGGGTCGGTGCTCACGCTCGGGATGCGCAGCACGGCGAGGAGATCGTCGAGGGACTGCTGCCGGTGTTCGAGCAGGTGGCGGCTCAGGGCGTCCATGGCGGGCTCCGCGGGCGGCGAACAGCGGGGCGAGAGCGTCGAGAGTAGCACAGGCGTCCGCGAGCGGACCCGACCGGGACGCACGGCGTCTTGTGGCCCGCGGCGCGGACCGCTACAGTCGCGTTTCCGAGCCGGGTTCCCGAGACCCGCGCCGGACAGGAGGTGCCAGGCTCCCCATGCAGGTCCGCATCCGTCGCAGCGCATGCTGCGGCAACGCCGAGTGCGTGGAGATCGCGCCCTCGGTCTTCGCCCTCGACAGCAAGAACAAGGCGGTGGTGCTCGATCCCGACGCCGTGCGGCCCGACACCCTGCTCGAGGCCGCCCAGGCCTGCCCCTGCGGGGCGATCGTCATCGAGGACGACGAGGGCAACGAGCTGTTCTCGGCCTGATCCCCGCCGCGCGCGGATCGCGCCCGCTCACGAGTACAGGTCCTTCATCGTCACCGTCGGCGGCCGGCGCACGAACGCGTAGGCCGAGTTCGCCGCCGTCGCGCCCTCGCTGGCGGCGCTGACCAGCAGGCGGTACTTACCCTCGTAGGCGACGATGTCGCCGCAGGCGAAGACCCCGGGCAGGGACGTCCGCATCGCGCCGTCCACGCGGATGCGGCCCCCGGCGACCTCGATGCCCCAGCCCGCCACCGCCTCGAGGCTCGCCGCCGCGCCGACGTTCACCACCAGGTAGTCGCACGACAGCCGCTCGGCTGCGACGTCCGGCGCCGACGGGCGCAGTACGACGGCGCGCAGCGCCGTCCCCTCGGTCTCGAGCGAGTCCACCCGCGCGCCCAGCCGGCAGGGAATGCCCAGTCGCTCGACCGCCTCGCGGTTCGCCTCCATCGCCCGGAACTCGGCCGAGCGGTGGACGATCGTCACCTGCGCGCCCGCGGCGTGGGCGAGCTGCGCGCTCTCCAGCGCGGCGTCGCCGCCCCCGGCGACCACCACGCGCCGGTCCCGCACGCGCGCGGCGATCGGCAACCGGTAGGTGACGGAGTCCTCGCCCAGCGCGTCCTCGCCGGGCACGCCGAGACGCCGCGGCTCCATCGCGCCGGCGCCGATGGCGACGATCACGGCCCCGGCCGGACGCTGTCGCTCCTCGCCGGTGTCCACGTCGCGCGTGACCACGACGAGGCCCCCGGCGCCGCGGCGCAGGTCCACGGCGCGCTCGTGCTCGGCCAGCGCGACTTCCATGCGCTCCGCGTGGGCGGCGAGGTCGTCGGCGAGTTCGAACGCCGCCACCTCGGGCCGCCCGGGCCAGTCGTGCACCGGCTTCTCCGGGTAGCTCGAGCGGAGCTGTCCGCCGACGCGCCCCACGTCCACGACCAGCACGGACAGCCGCCGCATGCGGCAGTACAGGCCCGCGGTCAGCCCGGCCGGACCGCCGCCGATGATCACCACGTCGTGCAAGGATGCGTCTCCCGCGGGAACGGCCTCGGCGGCCGGGTCCGTCCCGGCCGCCGATCCGCCCCGTTCGTTCATGGTGCCGCGGTCGGCCCCGGTCCGTCCAGCACCTCGCGGACCTTGCGCAACAGGTCGGCGACCGAGATCGGCTTGCTGATGAAGTTCGTCCCCGGAATGAGCGCGCCGTGGTGGATGATGGCGTCGTCCGTGTACCCGGAGGTGTAGAGCACCTTCGTCGTCGGGCGCAATCGCTCCAGCTCCCCGGCCAGCTCGCGCCCGCTCATGTGCGGCAAGACGACGTCGGTCAGGAGCAGATGGATCTCGCCGGCATGTTCGGCGGAGACCCGCACCGCCGCCTCGCCGCCGTCGGCGGCCAGCACGCGGTAGCCGGCCTCCTGGAGCGAGATGACGACGAAGTCCCGGAGGGCCGCCTCGTCCTCGACCACCAGGATGGTCTCG
>CAYNPF010000110.1:0-7312 GCA_964398895.1 uncultured bacterium | reverse complement strand
CGGGCCAGCACCTGGATGACGCGGCGGATCTCGTCGTCGCGCCCCACCACGGGATCGAGCTTGCCCGCGCGGGCCAGCGCGGTGAGGTCGCGCCCGTACTTCTCGAGCGCCTGGTACTTGTCCTCGGGACTGTCGTCGCCCACCCGCTGGCCGCCGCGCACCTGGGCCAGGGCCTTGAGCAACGCGTCCGGCGTGAGGCCCTCGCGCTCGAGCAGGCGGCCGGCGGCGAGATCGTCGGCCGGCGCGCCGGGGGCGACCTCCGCCAGCGCCAGCAGCAGGTGCTCGACGCTGATGAAGTCGTCCTGCATCCGCTGCGCCGCGCGGTCGGCGGCCTCGAGCACGCGGTTCAGCCCCTCGCCGGCGTAGATCCGGCCGCCCTGCACGCGCGGCAGCCGTTCCAGGGCCGCCTCGGCGCGCTCCCGCAGCCGCTCGCGCGGCACGCCCAGCTTCTCCAGCACGGCGGCCACCGTGCCGCCCGGCTCCTGCAGGAGCGCGACGAGCAGATGCGTGGCCTCGATCTGCTGATGGCCGTGGTCCGCCGCCAGCCGCTGCGCGCGCTCCAGGGCCTCCTGCGACTTCACCGTGAAGCGGTCGGGTCTCATGGGTCACCTCCGCCCGCGCAGGATAGCACAGGGTCCGCGGGGCGAATCGCCCGCGGGCCGCGTGGGCACGCGGTGTCGGCGGAGGGAAACGGGGTGCGGACTACGCTGCGCGGGCGATCAGCTCGAGCAGCAGCGGCAGCACGCGGCGCGCCAGCGCCGGGCTCGTTCCGGCGAGCATGAGCGCCTCGCTCACCCGCTCCCACGGCGCGGGCCCCGCGGCGAGCGCGCGGGCCAGCGCGAGCAGGCCGACGCGCACCTCGTTCACTCGGGCCGGCGGGACGTCCAGTTCCGCCAGCGCGGCGGCGAGCCGGCGCAGCTCCTCCGCGGGCCCGGCGGCGGCGTCGAACGCCGCGACCGCGCGGCGCGGCGCCGCGGCGAGCGTGGGCGGACGCGGCGGCTCCGGCGGCGGCACGCGCCCGAGCAGGCGCTCCATCGCCCGGCCGATGTCGTCGGTTCCATCCGACACGTCGGGCGTCGGCGTCGCAGCCGCGGGCGGCGTCGCCGGCAGGTCGAGCATGGGCGCGTGCTCGTTCGGCGCGGCGGCGTCGGGATCGCCGTAGGCGATCGCCTGCACCTGCGGCAGACCGAGCAGGTTGATCTCGGCCAGCAGCTCGCGCAGCAGCACGCCGGCCTCGCCCCAGCCGCGCTCGTAGTACTCGCGCGCCTGGCGCTCCCCGGCGAGCGAGCTCGGAGGAGTGAAGGGAATGCGTCGGAAGCGTTCGCCGCGGCGTACGTCGCCCGGCCAGATGCGCTGGATCACGGTCAGCGTCTGCTGACGCCAGCTCTTGAAACCCTGGTCGCGCCGCGACGCGTTGCGCAACTGGCCCAGTTCGGCCAGTTGCCGCTCCAGCCACTCGCGTGCGCGCTGCGCTCCGTCGGCGTCAATCATGAGGTGCACACCCCCTGCGGCCGCAGCGACCTGATCGGGCGAACCGGCACCCGGGCCCGCGCGTGACACGGGCGAGGCGGTGCGATCCATCTCCGTCGGGAGATCCTCTGGGGTTATCGGCCGGGGCGACCGCCAACTGCAGTGCCGCGAACGGGCGGCCCGGGACCGCTCAGAGTGCGGCCGGCGTCGCCGGCGGGGCGGCCGCGGGATCGGACCGCGTCCAGACCCCCGCCGCCGTCCGCCAGCGCACCAGGCCGGCCGCGGCCGAGGCCCGCGTGTGGCGCACCAGCAGCGCCGCCGCCAGCTCCCGCGCCTCCTCGTCGCGTGGGCCGCAGACCAGCGCGCTGGGTCCGGGGCCGTCGAGCGGCTCGATCAGCCACCGCTCAGCGTCCGCCAGCGCGGCCAGGCGCGCGTTCTCGCCCGCGTCGCGCCCCACCACGATCTTCAGGTCGGGCCGACAGCGGAAGTGCCGGCCGAGGGCGAGCAGCTCCAGCTCCCGCTCGTCCAACCTCGCGGGCGAGTGATCGAGCAGGTCGCGCATCCGCCGCGCGTAGCCGGGATCGGTCAGCCGGCAGCCGCCGCCCGGCGTGCCGTGGTGCACCAGCCCGCGCCGCGCCGCCTCGGCGAGCTGCACGCGCCGCGAGCGACCGTGGATGCCGAGCAGCCGCGCCCGGTCCACCCAGCCACGCCTCTCCGGCTCGGTCTCGGGCAGCAGCTTCGCCGACAGCGGGCGCAGGATGAGGCCGGACAACCCCGACTGCTTCTCGATGAGCCGGATCTGGCGCAGGAGCTGCGACATCGGCCGCTGCCCCGACACCTCGCCGGTGAAGAGGAACGCGGCCCCGACCTCGCGCATCACCACGCCGGCGAGCCGCAGCGAGAGGATGCGACAGTCCACGCAGGGGTTCAGGTGGCGGCCGTAGCCCCAGCGCGGCGAGCGCAGCAGCTCGAGGAAGGCCGGACCGCGGCTGCGCTCGATCAGCGCGATGCCCAGCTCGGCGGCCAGCTCGCGCACCCCACCGGGCGCCGCCACCGGCGAGGTGAAGTGCAGGCCGATCACCTCGATGCCCTGCTCGAGCAGCAGCGCCGCGGCCACGGCGCTGTCGAGACCGCCCGAGAGCAGACCCAGGGCGCGGATGCGGCCGTCGGCCGCTGGAACCGGGGCTGCCGGGGTGGGCTCCATGGCCGGCCGACACTAGCCGGGACGATTCGTGAACCGCAAGCCGCGGATGCGCGAGGACCGGGAGGACGGGCCGCCGCCGGCAGGCGCCGCGCGGAGCGCCACGCCCCGTCGCGGCGGTCGGGCTTGACCGCCGTGGGCCGCGGTGAAAGCATCCTCGCGTCGGCACCGATCGGCCGCTTCGTCCCCGGGGAACCGAACATGTGGCCCATCGCCCAGCGTCACCACTCGCCCGACGAATCCTCGGGACCGCCACCCCGGCCCGACCTGCCGCTCGCGCCGTTCTTCGACGCGACCGCCGACGCGATGCTGCTCTACGGCCCCGACTTCATCGTCCTCGCCGCCAACGAGGCCGCCGGCCGCCTGCTGCACGAGCCCGGCCGGCTGCTCGGCCGCTCAGTGCTCGAGTCGTCGCTGCTCGCCCGCCTGCTGGCGGCATCGAGCGTGCCCCAGCGCCTGCAGGGCGACACGCGGCACGTGCGCGACGAGGTCACCATCGCGGACATCGAGGGCCAGCCGCTGCAGTGCCGCCTCGAGGCGCTGCGGCTCGACGACGGGCGCATCCTGCTCCACCTGCAGGACACCACGTCGGTGCAGCGCGCCGTCGCCGCGCTGCGCTCGCTCGAGGAGCTGCACCGCGCCTCGGCCGCCGTGCTGCCCGGCGTGACCTGGACCATGGCGCTGCCCGAGGAGCGCCTGGTGGACGTGAGCCCCGCGGTCGAGCGCCTGTTCGGCTACGAGCCCGCCGCGCTGCTGGGCCGCCCCGAGCTGTGGGCCGAGCTTGCCCACCCCGGTGATCGCGAGCGCGTGCTCGCCGAGTTCCGCAGCGGCGTGGACGGCGGCCGGCCCTTCGACATCCACTTCACCGGCGTGCACCGCGACCGCCGCGACCTGCCCCACCTCGTCCACCACGTCACCCCGGTCCGCGGCGGCGGCACCTGGGCGGAGCGGGCCTACGGCTTCATCGAGGACCTGAGCGGGCGCGAGGCGCTGCGCCGCGAGCTGGCCGAGACGCGCGCCCGGCTGCGCATCGTGCTCGACACCATCCCCGCCGGCGTGGCCATCGTCCGGCTGCGTCGCGGTCGCGCCGTGGTCGCGCTGTGCAACCGGCGCCTGGCCGAGATGCTGCGGCTCGATCAGCCGATCCGCTCGGACACGCCGCTGACCCGCGCCCCCGCCGACCTGCTGCTGCTGCTGCGCGGCGGCGAGCCCGACGGCGAGTCGGCGCCGCGGCTGACCCGCGAGCGCACCGAGGAGTACGTGGTCGAGCTGCGCGATCCGCTCCGCGTGCTGCGCACCCACGCCGGGCCGCTGCGCGACGAGCGCGGCGCGGTGGACGGGCGCATCCTCACCGCCGAGGACATCACCACGAGCTGGCGCATGCAGCGGCGCCTCGCCCAGGCGCAGCAGCACGAGAGCCTCGCGCGGCTGGCCGGCGGCATGGCGCACGACTTCAACAACCTGCTCGGCACCATCCAGGGCTTCGCGGCGCTGCTGCGCGACCGCACCAGCGAGGACGATCCGCGGCACGAGGCGGTGGCGCAGATCCTCGACGCGGTCGCCCGGGCCGAGCGCCTGACCGCCGCGCTGCTCGAATCGAGCCGCGCCGCGCGCTTCGAGCGCGTGCCGCTGAACCTCAACCGCGTGATCCAGGAGTCCTACGGCTCGCTGCGCAGCGCGCTCGATCCCTCCGCCTCGCTGGTCTCGCGGCTGGCTCCCGAGCTGCCGTTGCTGCTCGGCGACGCGCGGCTCCTCCGCCAGCTCCTCGTCGTGCTGGTGCAGGAGCTGCGCCCGCGGCTGGGCAGCGGCGGCTCGCTCGCGGTGGCGACGCGCCTGGTCGAGCAGGAGCGCCCGCCCGAGGAGGCGCGCGGCGAGCGCGAGACCGTGCACGGCATCGCGCTCGAGCTGCTGCTCGAGAGCGGCGCGGCCACGCCGCGCGCGGTCGAGCCGCTGGCCGACCGCACCGGTCTCGGCCTCAGCGTCGCCGAGGACATCGC
Source organism: uncultured bacterium (assembly GCA_964398895.1). Lineage (GTDB taxonomy): Bacteria > Eisenbacteria > RBG-16-71-46 > RBG-16-71-46 > RBG-16-71-46 > JANXPZ01. The sequence goes on along the minus strand of CAYNPF010000110.1, from coordinate 2,644 downwards.
GCGGGCCCACGGCGGCTGGCTCGTCCCCGGCACCGCGGCCGACGATCCGGCCTTCCGCGTGATCTTCCCGGTCGACACGCCGGGCGAGGCGCCGCTGCTGGTGCCGGCCGCCGCCACCGGGCACGGACACGAGACCGTGCTGGTCGTGGACGACGAGCCGGGGCTGCGGGCGCTGGCCCGCACCGGGCTGCACCAGCACGGCTTCGACGTCATCACCGTGGAGACCGGCGAGCAGGCCCTCGAGATCCTCGGCCGGGGCGCGCCGCCGGTGGACGCGATGCTGCTGGACCTCACCCTGCCCGGCATCTCGGGCGAAGCCGTCCTGCGCGAGGTGCGGCGGCTCAGTCCCCAGTTGCCGGTGATCATCGCCAGCGGCTACGCCACCGTCGAGAGCCAGGCCTCGTGGATGGAGGCCGGGGCGGTGGGCTTCGTCGCCAAGCCCTTCCACGTCCAGCAGGTGGCGCAGCGGCTCCGCGAGGCCCTGGACCGGGTCCACCCGGAGCGCTGAGACCCCGGGGCGCCACGGCGGCGCCCCTTGCGCTATGCTCCAGCGGGATCGTGACCAGAAGCCGAACGTGCCCCGGCGCATCCAAAGGGGGCAACCCAACCGCACCCCAGGAGGAATCACCCCATGGCCGAGATGGACGACCGCAGCCCCGCTCCGGGCAGCGAGTTGGCGCCGGGCGAGGGCTATCGGCCCGGCCTGCTCGACGGCTTCAAGCACCAACTGCCCGACGCCGACCCGATCGAGACCCGGGAGTGGACCGAGGCGCTCGACGCCGTCGTGCGCGAGCACGGCCGCGAGCGCGCCGACTTCCTCCTGCGCCGCCTGCTCAAGCGGGCGCGCATGCTCGACATCGGCCTGCCCGGCCTGGTGCGGACCCGCTACATCAACACCATCTCGCCCGAGCAGGAACCGCCCTTCCCCGGCGACGAGGAGATGGAGCACCGCATCCGGCGCATCGTGCGCTGGAACGCCGTGGTCATGGTGCTGCGCGCCAACCACCTCTCGCCCGGCATCGGCGGCCACCTCGCCACCTATGCCTCGAGCGCCTCGCTCTACGAGATGGGCTTCAACCACTTCTTCCGCGGCAAGGACGACGGCCCCGGCGACCAGGTCTTCTTCCAGGGCCACGCCGCCCCCGGCATCTACGCGCGCGGCTTCCTGCAGGGCCGGATCGGCGAGGCGCAGCTCGACCACTTCCGCCGCGAGGTCGGCGGCCACGGCCTCTCGTCCTACCCGCACCCGCGGCTGATGCCCGAGGTCTGGGAGTTCCCCACCGTCTCGATGGGCCTCGGCCCGCTCAACGCCATCTACCAGGCGCGCTTCAACCGCTACCTGCACGCGCGCGGCCTCGCCGACACGTCGGCGCAGCGGGTGTGGGCCTTCGTCGGCGACGGCGAGATGGACGAGCCCGAGGCGCTCGGCGCCCTGGCGCTGGCCGGGCGCGACGGTCTCGACAACCTGACCTTCGTGGTCAACTGCAACCTGCAGCGGCTCGACGGGCCGGTGCGCGGCAACGGCAAGATCATCCAGGAGCTCGAGGCCCTCTTCACCGGCGCCGGCTGGAACGTCGTCAAGGTGATCTGGGGACGCGAGTGGGACGCCCTGCTGGCGCGCGACTACGACGGGGCGCTGGTCGAGGCCATGAACGAGACGGTGGACGGCGAGTGGCAGCGCTACTCGGTCGAGGACGGCGCCTACCTGCGCCAGCACTTCTTTGGGCGCGACCCGCGCCTGCTCCAGCTCGTCGAGCACCTGAGCGACGACGAGCTGAAGGGCCTGCGCCGCGGCGGCCACGACAACCACAAGCTCCACGCCGCCTACCACGCGGCCGTGCACACGACCGGACGGCCCACCGCCGTGCTGGTGCAGACGGTCAAGGGCTGGACGCTCGGCCCCACCGCCGAGGCCCGCAACGTCGCCCACCAGGCGAAGAAGCTGAAGGAGGAGGAGCTGCGCAAGTTCCGCGACCGGCTCCACATCCCCATTCCCGACGCGCGGCTCGCCGACGCGCCCTACTACCACCCCGGTCCCGACAGCCCCGAGGTCCGCTACCTCGAGGAGTGCCGCCGGCGCCTCGGCGGCTGCCTGCCGAAGCGCATCGTGCGCGCCCGCTCGCTGCCGACGCCGCAGGAGGCGGTGTTCGCCGAGTTCACCGCCGGCACGCGCGAGGACCAGCCGGTCTCCACCACCATGGCCTTCGCCAAGCTGCTGCGGAACCTGATCCGCGACCCGGCCTGGGGACGGAGAATCGTGCCCATCATCCCCGACGAGGCGCGCACCTTCGGCCTCGAGGTGCTGTTCAAGGAGGTCGGCATCTACGCCGCCGGCGGGCAGCGCTACGAGTCGGTGGACTCCAAGGTCTACCTCTCCTACTCCGAGAAGCCGGACGGCCAGCTCCTCGAGGAGGGTCTCACCGAGTCCGGCTCGATGGCCTCGTTCACCGCCGCCGGCACCGCCTACGCCACCCACGGCGAGCCGATGATCCCCTTCTACGTCTTCTACTCGATGTTCGGCCTGCAGCGCACCGGCGACCTCGCCTGGGCCTTCGGCGACGCCCGCGGGCGCGGCTTCCTCATGGGCGCCACCGCCGGCCGCACCACGCTGAACGGCGAAGGCCTGCAGCACGAGGACGGCCAC
>CAYNPF010000109.1:0-7465 GCA_964398895.1 uncultured bacterium | reverse complement strand
AGTCCGGCGGCACGTGGATGTCGAGGCCGATGCGGCCGATGAGACCGGTCGCCGGGTCCGGCTCCAGGCGCTGCGTCAGGCGGATGCCCTCGGTGGGCAGGCCGCGCTGGCGGCAGAAGCCCAGCACGTAGATGCCGGCGCAGGTGCCGATCGAGGCGAGGAAGGTGGCGAACGGCGTGGGCGCCGAGCCCTCGCCCCCGCCCTCGCGCGGCTGGTCGGTGGGCACGGTGAAGGGGCCGAAGTGGGCGTCCACGCGGGCGCCGCCGGGGAAGGTGATCGTCATCTCCATCGGGAGTCCTCTCGGCTGTGGCCCGGATGGGCCGTCGGAGTGGGGGAACGGGCTTCCGGTCCTCGGATGCGCCGTGGCCCCGTCCGGTTGCACGTCGGTCGCGCCCGCATGATACGCTAGCCGGGTTCTCGTGCCACCTGAAGTCGTGATCCGGCGCCACCGCGCCGTCAGGAGGATGTCGTGACCCGCTCGAACCGCACCCGGGGCCGTCGGCTGGCCGCCGTCGTGGCCCTGCTCGGCCTGCTGCTGCCCACCACCGCCTGGACCTGGGGCGCCGTGGGGCACCGCTACATCGCCGCCCGCTACTCGCAGCACCTGCCGCCGTACATTGACGGACTGAGCCTCTACGACACCACCGTCTACAACCACGTGAACGACCCCGACACGCGCAAGTCCACCACGCCCGGCGAGAGCTACAAGCACTACATTGATATTGACGCCTACCCCGAGTTCCTCGCCGGCACGCTCACCCACAGCCGCGCCGCGCTCGAGGCCGAGTACGGCGCCACCTACGTGCGCGACCAGGGCGTGCTGCCCTGGGCCATCGGCGAGACGGTGGCCACGCTGACCTCGCAGTTCCAGGCGCACTCCTGGAGCGCGGCGGCACTGACCATCGCCGACCTGTGCCACTACGTGGGCGACGCCAACCAGCCGCTGCACTGCACCGACAACTACGACGGTGACCTGACCGGCAACGGCGGCATCCACTCGCGCTACGAGAGCACGATGCTGGGAAAGTACGTGAGCCAGCTCAGCACGCCGAAGCTGGACGTGACCTACTACGGCAACGTGGTGGACGAGGCCTTCGACATGATCACCGCCTCGTGGATGGACGTCGCGCCCATCCTGGCGGCCGACGACGCGGCGGTGGACGCCTCCCGCGGCAGCTACAACACCACCTACTACGACACCCTCTGGGCCCGCACGAAGGTCCTCACCCAGGCGCGTCTCGACACCGCCTCGGTGCTGACCGCCTCGCTGGTGTTCACCGCCTGGCAGGACGCCGGCCGGCCCACCGTGCCCAGCTCCAGCGCCGAGGTGCCCTGGCAGCCCGGTTCGCTGGTGCGCTTCATCGCCGGACCGTCGCCCTGCCGCGAGGAGCTGACCGTGCACTACGGCGGCACCGGGCCGCTGAGCCTGGACGTCTTCGACGTGCGCGGCGCCCGGGTGGAGCGGCTCGGCGACGGCCTCTCGGGCGAGGGCCGCATCACCTGGCGGCCGGGCGCCTCGGGCGCCAGGCCCGGGCTCTACTTCGTGCGCATGAAGGGGCCGGGCGTGGACCTCGTGCGCCGGGTGAGCGTGATCCGGTAGACGCACCGGGCGGGTCCGCCCTTCCCGCGCCCCCGCCCCAGCGCTACAGTCCGCGGACCGCCCCCGGAGGCCGCGCCCGATGAGCCCCACCCAGCGCCTTTCCAAGTCCCGCTTCACCGCCGGCCTGCAGTGCGAGCGCCTGCTCTGGTGGCGCGTGCACGAACCCGACGCGCCCGAGCTGGTGCCCGATCCCGCGACGCAGGCGATCTTCGACCAGGGCACGCGCGTCGGCGAGCTGGCCCGCGGCTACGTGCCGGGCGGCACGCTGGTGGACCTCCCCCACGACCGCTACCGGGAGAAGATCGAGGCCACGGCGGCCGCATTGGCCACGGCCACACCGGCGATCTACGAGGCCTCCTTCTCGGCCGACGGCGTCTTCGTGGCGGTGGACATCCTCGAGCGGCTCGGCGGCGCCTGGGGCCTGGTCGAGGTGAAGTCCTCGACCGGCACCAAGGCCGAGCACCTCCCCGACGCGGCGGTGCAGGCGCACGTGCTGGCGCGCTCGGGTCTCGAGGTGCGCCGCGTGGAGATCATGCACCTGAACCGCGCCTGCACCTTCCCCGACCTCGGCGACCTGTTCGCCCGCACCGACGTCACCGCCCCGGTGGCCGAACTGCTGCCCGAGGTGCCGGCGCAGGTGGACCGCCTGCTGCGCATGCTCGAGGGCCCGCTGCCCACCGTGCCGATCGGCCCGCACTGCTCGAGCCCGCACGAGTGCCCGTTCCGCTCGCGCTGCTGGGCCGACCTCCCCGCCGACCACGTGAGCACGCTCTACCGCATCGGCGCGAAGGCCTGGGAGCTGGAGGCGCAGGGCTGCCGCACCATCCGCCAGTTGCCCGCCGGCCTCCGCCTGGGCGCGATCGCCGAGCGCCAGCGACGCGCGATGAACACCGGCGCGCTGCTAGTCGAGCCCTCGCTGCGCGCGGCGCTGGCGCCGTTCGCGCCGCCGCTGGCCTTCCTCGACTTCGAGACCATCAACCCGGCGGTGCCGGTCTGGAACGGCTGCCATCCCTACGACAACGTCCCGGTGCAGTTCAGCTGTCACCGGCTGGAGCGCGACGGCAGCCATTCGCACCGCGACTGGCTCGCCGACGGGCCCGGGGATCCGCGGCCCGCCATCGCCGCCGAGCTGATCGAGGCCTGCGCCAGCGCCCGGGCCGTGGTCGCCTACAACGCCGGCTTCGAGAAGGCGCGCCTGCGGGAGCTGGGCGAGTTCCTGGGCGGCGCCACCGCCGCCGCGCTCGAGGACGTCGCCGCGCGGCTGGTGGACCTGCTGCCGGTGGTGCGCGACCACGTCTACCATCCCGACTTCGGCGGCGGCTTCGGCCTCAAGGCGGTGCTGCCCGCGCTGGTGGACGGCCTGAGCTACGACGGGATGGAGATCGCCTCGGGCGACGCGGCGACCCGCGCGCTGGAGCGGCTGCTGTTGCCGGAGACGGCGCTGGAGGCGGCGGAACGGACCCGCCTGCGCGAGGCGCTGCTGCGCTACTGCGAGCTGGACACCTGGGCCACCGTGCGGCTGCTCGAGCGGCTGCGCGAGCTGGCGGGAGACTAGAGCCGGACGCGGCGCCCCGGCCCTCAACCGGCCGCGGGTGTGTCCCCCGCCGACTTCGGGCAGGGACGCAGCAGGCCGGGCCGGGAGATCAGCAGCAGCGCCCAGGCCAGCAGGGGCAGCGCGAGGATCCAGACCGCGTTGCGCGGGCCCACCGCCTGGCCGAGCACGCCCGAGACGATGCTGGCGATCGGCATCTGCCCCATGAAGGCCATCACGAACAGGGCCATGATGCGGCCGCGCAGATGGCGGGGCGCCGCCACCTGCATCGAGGTGTTCACCAGCGAGGTGGAGGCCAGCAGGGCGCCGCCGGCCAGCGCCGAGAAGACCAGCAGCAGCGGCAGCCAGCGCATCAACGCGAAGCCGACGAGCAGCACCGCGACCGCGGCCAGCGAGTAGGGAATGATGCGGTCGCGCCGCGCGTGCGCCGGCAGGCTCGCCACCAGCAGCGCCCCGGCGACGGCGCCCAGGCCGTTCGCCGCCATCACGAAGGCGACGCGGCGAGACAGCTCGGCCCCGGTCAGCCCCAGCGCCGAGCTGACGATGGCCGGCAGCAGCACCATGTAGGGGAAGCCGCACAGCACGGTGAGCGCGGCGGTCAGGATCAGCATGCCCACCGCGCAGTCCTGCCGAGCGTAGCGGATGCCGGCGGTGAGGCGCTGCCACGAGCTCTCCGCCTCGCCGGCGGCGGGCTCGCCCGGCCCCGCCACATGGCGGCCCCGCGTGCGCATCGCCAGCAGGGCGGCGATCACGAACAGGAAGCTGGCGGCGTTGACGTAGAAGACCTCGCCCATGCCGGCGCCGGCCAGCACCAGGCCGGCGGCGAGCAGCGGCCCGAGCAGGCGCGAGGACTGGAACTGCGCCGAGTTGAGGGCGATCCCGTTCATGAGCAGCTCGCGCGGCACCAGGTCGGGCATGAACGACTGGAAGGCCGGGGCCTGGAAGGCCATGAACACGCCGCCGGCCAGTCCGAGTCCGCAGACCCACATCAGCGAACTGATCGGAGCATGCGATCCGAGCCGTCCGGTGTTGTAGAGCACGCCGAGCAGCGTGGCCTGCACCAGCATCACGGCCTGGATGAAGACGAGCAGGCGCCGGCGATCCACGCGGTCGGCGATGTCGCCGGCCGGCAGGGCGATGAACAGCGTGGGAATGCCGCTGAGGAAGCCGACGAGGCCGAGGTCGAAGGACGAGCGGCGGAAGCTGAACACCACGATGCTGAGCGCGTACATCTGCATCCAGCTGCCGACGTTGCTGATCAGCGAGCCGGTCCAGAACAGGCGGAAGTCGCGGTGCGCGAACGAGGCGAACACGCCGGCGCCCGACCGTTGGCCCGGCCCGCTCCCCGGCGGCGCCGCCGCGGGCCTCCCCGTCGTCCCTGCCACCTCGTCGCTCATGCGCCCTCCCCGCCCGGATCCGTCCGGGCTGGCCGCAATGTGCCGCACGGCGTATCGTGACGCAAACGGCCCGGTCGCGCCGGGCCCCGACCCCGGAGAGCCGCCCATGTCGCGCCCGTCGTCGCCGTTCCTCGCCCTCGTCCTCGCCTGCCTGGTGGCGCCCGCCGCGGCGCACGCGCAGAGCCCCGTGCCCTTCCGCCACTTCGACGCCGATTCGGTGCGACGCGAGATGGCGATCCCCTCGGCCGGCGACACCCGCGGCCGCAGCGACTCCACCGGCTACGCCCTGCACGCGGAGCAGATGGCCCGCGTCTGGGAGCGCTCGGCGGTCTCGCCGGATCCCGACTCGATCGGCCCCTCCCCGGCGCCGGGCGTGGCCGCGGTCATCTGCCCGCACGACGACTTCAGCTTCGCCGGGCGCGTCTACCGCCGCGTGCTGCCGCTGGTCACCGCCCGCACGGTGGTGCTGATCGGCGTGTTCCACGGCTACTGGCGCATCGGCGAGCGCGACCGCCTGGTCTTCGACGACTACGCGCGCTGGACCGCGCCGGACGGCTTCGTGCCGGTCTCGTCGCTGCGGGCCGCCCTGCTGGCACGGCTGCCGCGCGAGGACTGGACGCAGGACCCGGCCGCCCACGACTTCGAGCACTCGCTCGACCCGCTGGTCTGCTGGCTGAGGCACATCCGCCCCGACGTGGAGATCGTGCCGATCATCGTCCCGGCGGCGGGTTTCGAGCGCTTCGCCGCGCTGGGCGATCACCTCGGCGCCGCGCTCGAGGCGGAGCTGGCCGCGCGCGGCTGGCGGCTCGGGCGCGATCTGGCCATCGTCATCTCGACCGACGGCCTGCACTACGGCCCCGACTTCGCGCAGGAATCGGTCGGCACCGGCCTCGACGCCTATCGCCGCGCAACGGCGAAGGACCGGGCACTGCTCGACGGGCCGCTCTCCGGCCCGTTGACGATCGAGAAGATCCGCACGCTCTACGGGACCTTCGTGGATCCCGACCATCCCGACACCTATCGCTGGACCTGGTGCGGGCGCTTCTCCATCCCGCTCGGCCTGCTCACCCTCGAGCGGCTGGCGCGCGCCGGCGGCGGCGCCGAGGGCCACCCGGTCGCCTACGGTACCTCGGTGGGCGGACCGACCCTCGATCTGCGCGACGTGGGGCTGGTACCCACCGCGCCGTCCAACCTCTACCACTGGGTGAGCTACCCGGGCGTGGTCTTCACCACGCACTGATCGGGAACGAAGCGGCCCGCGGCCCCACCGGGACCGCGGGCCTCCGCGCGGAGCAGCCTCAGACGAGGCCGGGGGCGTAGCGGCCGTCGCGCATCAGCACCGTGAGGCGGCCGTCGTCGTCCACCAGGTCCACGCGCGCCGGCACGATCCGCGGCTGCAGGCCGGGCAGGTAGATGCGGTCCACGTGCACGACCGCCGTGGGGCTGGAGAACTGCGCGGCGCCGACCTGGCCGCCGAAGTGGTCGCTGCGCCCGAAGGCGATGTGCAGGCCGAGCTTCTCGTCGAGCAGGATCTCGCCGCAGGGCTCGACGCCCAGCTCGGCCAGCACGCCGAGCCCCAGCTCGGCGAGGTTGCCGTAGGCCGGCTCGGCGGCGAGCCAGCGCGACTGCTCGGCCGCGGCGGGCCCGTCGCCGGCGACCCGCACGGCGCGGTTGTCCGCGATCGTGAAGCGCACGACCTCGTCGCCGAACTGCACCGGCAGCGTGCCGGCCGAGCGGCTCGGCTCGCCGGCGAGCTCGCCCTCGTAGGGCACGATGTAGGCCTCGCCGGAGGGCAGGTTCCCGGCCGTGCCCGGCTGATCGAGGATGCCGTCCGAGGCGTGGGCGGTGCGGTGGCGCAGGTCGAGGACGAGCCGGCACTCCTCGGCGCCGTCCACGGCGAAGACGCAGCGCGCCTCGGCGGCGCGGTCGAGCAGGCCCTTCATCACCGCGACGCGCCGGCGCACCTCGCCGTAGTCGAGGCGCAGCGCCGGGATCATGCCGGCGGTGAAGCCGGGCATGGTGGCCGCACGGAAGCCGAAGCGCCGGCCCAGCAGCTTGAGCGGCGCGGTGGCGGAGAACTCGGTCGGGGCGAGGAGGATCGAGTGCGCGGCCAGCACCTCCTCCAGCGGCACGGCTGCGGCGGGATCGAGGGCGGCACCGCCGGCCGGCAGCGCCTCGACGAGCCACACCCGCGCCGGCAGGTCGCCGTTGTTGGTGCCGACGTTCGGGTAGACGATCAGGCCGACGTCGAGGCCGAGCGCGTCGCGCCGGCCGCGCAGTTCCTCCACCCAACCGGCGGCCATCTCGCGCCGCTCGCGCCACGCCGGCCGGTCGGGCACGCGCGCATCGGGCAGGTCCACGAGGACGCCGAGGCGGCGGTCGGCGGCGGTGACGGCGAAGACGCGCCGGATCAGGGGGATGAGCTCGTCGGCCTTCAGTCTCTCGTTCATCGCGGGCTCCAGTTCGATGCGGGACATATCGTTGGCGTGGCGACCCCGACGCTGCCGGTGCCAGCCTACCACGCCGGCGGCGGGAATCACCCGGCTGGGCTATGCTGCGGACATGGATACGAACGAGCCCATCGCCGGCCCCGACGCCGCGGGCGAACCCCGCGTGGACGGCCTCGCCTTCGTCCACCGGCTCTACGATGTCGGCTACGAGGTCCACCTCGGTCAGGCCGCCGAGCTGCTGGCCGCCAGCGCCCCGGAGCGCCCGCGGCTGGTGCGCGGCGGCGCCCAGGCCATCCACATCCCCAACCCGCCGGTGGGCCTCGTCCTCGGCGGCGAGACGGTGACCGTCGCCGGCGGGCCGCGCGAGGTCGAGTTCGCCGCGCGGGTGTTCGACTTCGGCGTGGTGTCGCTGCGCGCCCGGCTGGCGGCGCCGCCCGACCTGCCATGGAGCGACTACGTCGCCTGG
>CAYNPF010000108.1:0-7562 GCA_964398895.1 uncultured bacterium | reverse complement strand
GCATCTGGTACGCGGGTGGGCGCTGCGTGCCGGCGCTGGGGCTGGCGGCGCATCGTGGCCTGCGACGGCGCGACCGCGGCCAGTACCGCGCGGTGGAACCGACCGGCTACCTGACCGGCTGTTGCCTGCTCGCCACCCGCGCGGCCTGGGAGCGCGTGGGCCCGCTCGACGAGGGCTACTTCATCTACGCCGAGGACGCCGACTGGTGCCTGCGGGCGCGCGCGGCCGGCTTCGGGCTGCGCTTCGTGCCGACGGCGCGGCTCTGGCACAAGGTCTCGGCCAGCACCGGCGCGGCCAGTCCGTGGAAGATCTACCAGCGGACCCGTGCCAACCTGCGGTTGTTCTCGCGCCACGCCCGCGGCGCGGGGCGTCTGACCTGGCTGCCCGGCTTCCTCGCGCAGCAGGCGGCGCTGATGGCATGGCTGACGCTGCGCGGCCGCACGACCGCCGCGGCGGCCGTGCCGCGCGCGCTGTGGGATGCGATGACGGGGCGTTCCCCCGCGGAGGTGAAGCCATGAGGATGCGAAGGACGTGGTCTCTCGTGCTGTTCGCGCTGCTCGCCGGCGCCGCGCCGGCGGCGGCCACGGTGGGCGGACCGACACTGCTCGACGTGCTGGGCTGGGACCCGGACGCGCGGCGCGTCTACGTGCACTTCATCCCGACCGACGCCGGCACCAGCTTCGGCGACGTGGTCTCGTTCGCGCCGGTGTCGGGCGCGAAGGCGGTGTCCGAGCCCTGGGTGCGCCACGGCGAGGGCACGGGGGAGGATCCGGCCCTGCAGGAGCGGCTGGTGGCGCTGCGCCGCCGGCTCAACCCGATGACCGTCGAGCCGGCGGCGACGCTCCCGTGGCAGGCGAGCGTCGCGGCGCCCGACACCGTCCGCGACTTCGTCCCCGGCCTCGACCTGCGCTACCGCGTGCGGGCCCGCTGGGAGCGGGGGCCGGAGTTCGAGTTCGTCACCTGGGGTTCGCCGGTGGTGGTGCTGAAGGCGATCTACGCCATTCCCGGCCGTAGCGAGCGGTTGTTCGTCTTCGCCTTCGTCGGGGACCGTTCGGAGTCCGGCTACGAGACGCAGGAGGCGGTGGTGGTGGGGCCGGACGAGAAGGCTCTGCGGCAACTCGGCGCGGCGGGGGTGCGTTGAGCGGCAGGCTGCACGTCTCGAAGCCGGTCCGCGCGGCCGGCGAGCCGCCGCTCTTCCTGCACGAGCTCATCGCCGCCGCCGCCCCCGGGACGCGCGTGCTGGACGCCGGCTGCGGCCCGGGCTCGTGGCCCTACGCCGAGCGGCCCGACCTGCGCATCACCGGCTTCGACATCAAGTTCCCGCCGGGACCTCCCGCAGCACGTGAAGGGCTGGACGTGCTGCGCGCCTCGCTCGAGCGGCTGCCCCTGCGCGCCGGCGTCTTCGACCTGGTCGTCTGCCACTACGTGCTCGAGCACGTGACCGATCTCGAGGCCTGCTGCGACGAACTGGCCCGCATGGTGGCCCCGGGCGGCACGCTCTACGTCGCGGTGCCGCGCGCGGCCGCCTTCGACGACCGCCTCTACCGCTTCGCCGGCCGGTTCGCGAAGTACGCGCTCTTCAAGTTCCACAAGCGCCTCGAGCACCAGCAGTGTCTCGACCTGCCCGGGCTGCTGGCGCGCTTCGGTTGCCGCGGCCTCGCGCCGGTGGCGCACGCCTTCGTCCCGGCCGGCTTCTCGTGGATGAACGACGCCCGCACCAAGCGGCTGCAGGGGCCGTTCACCGCGGCGCTGGCCGGGCTGCACCGCGCGCTGGGGGTGGACCTGGCGCGCGACGCCAACTTCGTGCTGGCGTTCCGGCACGGCGCCGCCGCCGCCGGTCCACCGCCGGGGGCCCGGCGCGTCACCCATGTCTGCCGCGAGTGCGGCGAACATGCGGTGATCGAGGCGACGCGGCCGTGGCCGCGGCGCTGGGAGTGCCCCTGGTGCGGGAAGCCGAATCCCTTCGGGAGACCGCGATGAGCTCGATGCGGCCGGCGCTCAAGCAGCTCTCCACCGAATCGCTCATCTACGGACTCGGCCAGGTGAGCGGGCGCGCGGTGCAGTTGCTGCTGGTGCCGGTGCTGACGCGCGTGCTGGAGCAGTCGGCCTACGGCATCTCCGACCTGGTCTTCGCCTACCTGCAGACCGCGGTGCTGATCCTGGTCTTCGGCATGGACGGGGCGCTGGCGCGCTTCTTCTACCAGGAGCCGGATCGCGAGGCGCGCATCCGCATGGCCTCCAGCTCGCTCGTCTTCCGGCTGCTCGTCGGCGGCGCGGCGGCCCTGCTGCTGGCGCTGTTCGCCACGCCGCTGTCGCAGGCGCTGGTCGGCTCGGCCGCCTATCGCAAGTACGTCCTGATCGGCGCCGCCACCCTGCCCTGCACGTTGATCGTGCTGTTCGGCAACGACGTCCTGCGCGTCACCTTCCAGCCGTGGAAGTTCATCGCCCTGAACCTGGTGCAGACGCTGCTCACCGCCGGCCTGTCGCTGTGGCTGGTGCTGGACCGCCACCTCGGCGTGGCCGGCGTGCTCTACGGCCGGCTGGGCGGCGACGCGGCCAGCGCGCTGGTGGCGCTGGTGCTGGTGCGCCACACCCTGGCGCCGCGCTTCCGGCTCGAAACCCTGCGCCGCATGCTCGCCTACGGCGCTCCGCTGGTGCCGGTGGCGATCGCCTACGGCGCCATCGCCTCGGTGGACCGCTTCGTGCTGCAGCGCGCCCGCGGGCTCGAGGAGGTCGCCGTCTACAGCGTGGCGATCAAGTTCTTCGCCCTGGTCACCATGGCCGTCTCGGCGTTCCAGCTCGCCTATGGTCCCTTCGCCTTCGCGCGGGCCCGTGAGCCGGACGCGGGGCGGCTCTACGCCCGCGTGTTCGCGGCCTACGTGGCGGTGGCCAGCCTCGCCGCCATGCTGGCCGGGCTGTTCGCGCCCGAGGCCCTCGCCGTCGTCGTGCCGCGCGGCTACGCCGCCGCCGCCGGTCCGGCCGCCTGGCTGGCCTTCGCCGCGGTGGCGCAGGGGGCCTACGCTATCGCCTCGGTGGGGATCGGCCTGTCGCTGCGCACGCCGCTGCTCGGCTGGGCGGCGGGCGCCGCCGCGCTGGTGGCGGCCGTCGCCAACGTGCTGCTGGCGCCGCGGCTCGGGCCACTGGGCGCCGGGGTGGCGACGACGCTGGGCTACGTGACCTCGGCGGTGGTGACCTACGCGCTGGCGCAGCGGGTGCACCCGGTGCCCTACCGCGGCCTGCGCCTGGCGCTGGTCTTCGTCGCGGCGCTGGCGCTCACCGTGAGCGTGCAGCGGCTGGCGCCGGCCGGGGGAGCGGGTATCCTCCTCAAACTGGCGGTGGCGGCGCTGTTCGCCGCCGGCGTGCTGGCGCTCGGGCTGCACCGCGATCGCGGCGCGGTGGCGGCGTCGGGGCGCGGGGCCTGAGGAGGGCGCGACCATGTGCGGCATCGCGGGACTCTGGGATCCGGACGGACGGGCCGACCTCGGCCGGCTCGCCCGCATGTCGGGTCTGATGCGGCACCGCGGTCCCGACGACGAGGGCATCGTCCTGCTCGCGCCGGGCGGCGGCCATCGCTGCCTGGGCGGCGCCGACACGCCGCCCGAGGTGTTCCGCAGCGGCCTGCCCTTCGCGCCCGGCGCCGCCGGCGGGCCCCGCGCCGGGGCCGCGCCCTTCACGCTCGGCCTGCTGCACCGCCGGCTGTCCATCGTGGACCTCAGCCCCTCGGGCCACCAGCCGATGTGCGGCGCCGACGGCGGCTCGTGGATCGTCTTCAACGGCGAGGTCTACAACTTCGTCGAGCTGCGCCACGAGCTCGAGGCCCTCGGCGATTCCTTCCGCGGCACCAGCGACACCGAGGTCATCCTCGCCGCCTATCGCCGCTGGGGGCACGACTGCCTGGCGCGCTTCAACGGCATGTTCGCGCTGGCCCTGTGGGACGGCGCGCGCCACGAACTGTTCTGCGCCCGCGACCGCTTCGGCGTGAAGCCGCTCCACTACCAGTGGGACGGCCGCCGCTTCGCCTTCGCCTCGGAGCCGCAGGTGCTGGCGCTGACGCAGCCGCGACGCATCCGCGTGCGACCGGAGGCGGTGCGCGACCTGGTGGCGCTCGACTGGGTGGACCACGACGCGCGCACGTTCTTCGAGGGCGTCCTCTCGCTGCCGGCCGGGCACCACCTGGTGGTGGGGGAGAAGGGCCTGGCGCTCACGCGCTGGTGGACGCTGCGGCCGGGCCGCCCCGCGGGGGCGCGCGCGGATCGCGAGGCGGCCTTCCGCGAGCTGTTCACCGACGCGGTGCGGTTGCGGCTGCGGGCCGACGTCGAGGTCGGCTCGTGCCTGTCGGGCGGGCTCGACTCCAGCGCCGTGGTCACCACCGCGGCCGGGCTGCTGCCGCACCCGCTGCACGCCTTCACCTGCGCCTACGACGAGGGCCCGGCCTTCGACGAGCGCGAGTGGGTGCGCCTCACCGTGGCGGCCGCGGGCGCCCGCTCGCACGTCGTGGTGCCCGACGGGGCGGACCTGTGGCCGGTGTTCGACCGGCTGGCGGAGCGCCAGGGCGAGCCCACCGCCGGCCCGGGGCTCTACTCGCAGTGGAAGGTGATGGAGCTGGCGAACGCTCGCGGCCTCAAGGTGCTGCTCGACGGGCAGGGCGGCGACGAGACGCTGGCCGGCTACTTCCGCTACCTGCCGGTGCGCCTGCGTGACCTGGCCGCGCGCGGCGACGTCGCCGGCTTCCTGCGCCTGGTCGGTCCGGTGGCGCGGCGGCTGGGCTGGCCCACGACGCTGGCGCTGACCTTCGAGCCCTGGGCCCCGGCGGCACTGGTGGCACCGCTGCGCCGTCGCTTCGGCCAGGGCAAGGACCGCGTGCTGGCCGCTCCGCTGCGCCGCCTGCCGCGGCCGGACCTGCCGCGGCCGCCGCGCGGCTTCCCCAGCGCGTTGTCGCGGCAACTCGCCTTCGACACCCTGCAGCGGCTGCTGCCCTCGCTGCTGCGTTACGAGGACCGCGACTCGATGGCCTTCTCGATCGAGACGCGCCTGCCCTTCCTCGACTACCGCCTGGTCGAGGCGGCCTTCGCGCTGCCCGACGGCGAGCGGCTCGACGGCGACGACACCAAGGCGATCCTGCGCCGCGCGCTGGCCGACCGCGTGCCGGCCGCGGTGCTGGCGCGCCGCGACAAGAAGGGCTTCGAGACGCCGAGCGACGTGTGGCTGCGCGGACGGCACGCCGGCGAGGCGCGCCGGCGGCTGCTCGGTCCCGGACCGCTCGACGAGTGGCTGGACCGCCGCGTGCTGGCCGTCGAGCTGGAGGACTACCTGGCCGGGCGGCGCGCCACCGGCCTGCAGGTGTGGCGCTGGCTGTCGCTCGAGGCGTGGGCGCGGCGCTTCCTCGCGGGCGACGCCCGGATCGAGCCCGCGGAGACCGCGGACGATCCGGCGAGGGGAGGGGCCTGATGGACCTCGTCGTCCTCTCCGAAGTGCGCTGGGGCTACTTCCGCACCCGGAAGCAGTTCCTGCTCTCGCGCTTCCCCGCGCCCTGGCGGGTGTTCTTCGCCCAGCCGCCGGCGGCGGGGGCCGACGACCCCTGGGAGCCGCGGCGGGAGGGGAACGTCACCTACTTCACCGTGCCCTTCCTGAAGCCGGCGACCACCCGGGCGGTGTACAACGCGGTGGCGGGCACCGGGCTCGGGCGGGCCCTGATCGAGGCGGTGGCCGGGGTCCACCTGCGCCGCATGCTGCGGCGGCTGGGGGTCGAGCCCGAGCCGGTGGTCATGGTCTCGAACGTCTACGCCGCGCGCGCCCTTTCGCGGCTCCCGCGGAAGTTGCTATTCTACGACTTCAACGACTCTCCCTTTCAGTTCGCCGCGGTCCCGGGCTGGGCCCGCGGCTACTGGCAGCGCACCCTGGCCCAGGCGGACGCCATCTTCGTGGTCTCCGAGTACTACCGGCGGGAACTGAGCGTACAGACGGACCGACCCCTGGTGCTGCTGGGCAACGGGGTCGAGTTCGACCGCTTCGCCGCGCCCGCGACCGTACCCGCGGAACTGGACGTCCTGCCGCGGCCGCGCCTCGGCTACATCGGGCTGCTCTCGCACTTCCTCGACTTCGAGCTGCTCGAGGCGCTGCGTCGCGCGCGCCGGGGCGGCACGCTGGTGCTCATCGGGCCCGGGGACCCGGCCACCGACGCCGACGTGCGCGCGCTGGCCGCCCGCGAGGGCGTGGCGGTGATCGGTCCGCGACCGTACGCGGAGCTGCCCGCCTGGCTGCAGGGGCTCGACCTCGGCGTGATCCCCTTCCGTGCCGCCCTGCCGCACGTGCAGGGCATCAACCCGAACAAGGTCTACCAGTTCCTGGCCGCCGGGCTGCCGGTCGTGACCACGCCGCTCCTCGACCTGGCGCCGGCGCCGCCGCACCTGCAGTTCGCCGCCGATCCGACCGCCTGGCAGGCCGCGGTCGCGCGCGCGCTCGAGGCTCCCCGCGATCCCGCGGCGGCCCGGGCGCTCGCCCGCCCGCACGACTGGGACGCGCTGGCGGCCCGCATGGTGGGAGAGATCGAACGTCGCGTCGCGGAGCCGGCCCGGAGCCGGTCCGCGGCGTCCTGAGCCGACCGAGACCGGTACACCATCAGCCACGGGGAGAGCATGTCCGACCGCAAAGTCGCTCGCCGTCACGACTCCAGGCCCGCGCGTGCCGCCGCCGCAAAGGGGGGGCGCTCCTTCGCGCTGACCACCGGCGGCGCGGCGATCGTCCTCGGCCTGCTGACCGTGCTGTTCTTCCACGCCCTCGTCTTCGAGGGCAAGACCTTCGTCTCGCCGGACACCAGCGCTCCGGCGGGCTTCGTGCGGATCGGCGAGCAGTCGCTGTGGCAGGACCACGTCTACCCGCTGTGGAACCCCTACGTCTTCCTGGGCATGCCGTCGTTCGCCAGCGGCGCCTACAACCCGCTCATCTACCCGCCCGACTGGCCGCTGGCGCTGCTGAACAAGGTGGTGCCGCTGCCCGACATGATCTGGATGCTCATCTACTACTTCCTGGGGGCGTTCTTCCTCTACCTGCTCGCCCGGGAACTGGGGGCGAGATCCGAGGGGGCGCTGCTGGCGGCGGCGATGTTCGTCTTCGCCCCGAACCTGGTGGCGGTGGGCTCGCACGGCCACGGCAGCCAGCTCGTGGACTCGGCCTACCTGCCGCTCATGCTGTGGTTGGTGGCGCGCTGGCTGCGCCGCGGGGGCCTGCACCACCTCGCCTGGCTGGCGCTGGCCGGCGGCTTCCAGTTGCTGCGCGCGCACGTGCAGATCTGCTTCTACACCTGGATCGCCATCGGTCTGTACCTGGCGGTCGAGTGGGTGGCGGCGCTGTTGCGGCGGCGCGGGGAACTGGTGCCGATCACGCTCCGTGCGCTGGGCGTGCTGGCGGCGGCCGCGGTGGCCTTTGGCCTGGCCGGCTTCTACAACCTGCCGCTGCAGGACTACGCGCGGCACTCGATCCGCGGCGGCGGCGCCGACGGCGGGGGAGGTCCTGGCCGGTGCCCAGGGCGAGGTCGTCCTCTACGAGTATTTCCAGAGCGACAT
>CAYNPF010000107.1:0-7578 GCA_964398895.1 uncultured bacterium | reverse complement strand
GAAGTTGATGTTCTGGAGCCGGATCCGACCGGTGTCCATCAGCTCGGTCTCGCGCAGGACCACCTCGATCGGGCAGCCCTTCTCGTCCACCTTGAGTCCGGCCGGGGTGTTCGGGCACTGGTCGAGGCCGTCGCACACGCCGTCGCCGTCCGCGTCCACCGGGCAGCCCTGGCCGTCCACGTCGCAGCCGGAGAGGGTGTTCGGACACTGGTCAATGCCGTCGTAGACGCGGTCGCCGTCGGTGTCGCTCGGGCAGCCCTTCGCGTCCACGGTCGCGCCCTTGGGCGTGTTCGGGCACTGGTCCACGCCGTCGCACACGCCGTCGCCGTCGGCGTCGGTCTGGCAACCGGCCTTGTCCACGGTGCAGCCCTTCGGCGTGTCCGGGCACTTGTCGAGGCCGTCGAACACCCCGTCGCCGTCACCGTCGAGCGGGCAGCCCTTCACGTCCACCCTGGCGCCGATCGGCGTGTTCGGGCAGCGATCCAGCCAGTCGCGCACCTTGTCGAGGTCCTGATCGCGCTCGCGGCCGCCCCACAGCCACGTCAGGCCCAGGGTCGCCACGCAGTGATTCGAGAACTCGTGCGCGTTCCGGTCGCGGAAGAAGTAGTCGCGCGCCTCCATGCGCAGGAAGAGGCGCTGCCGGCCGGCCAGCGACCACAGCGCGCCCAGGCCGACGTTGCCGGCGCCGCGCTCGAGCTTCTGCGGGCTCAGCTCGTCGCAGTTGTTCACCGCGTAGCCCACGCCGGTGAGCAGGAACGGCACCACGCGCTCGTCGGCGTGGCGCAGGTTCCAACGCCCGTCGAGACCGGCGTAGAAGAAGTTCTGGTCGCCGTCCAGGGGGCTGTCCATCTTCGTGGGACCGAAGGTCGCCTGCCCCTCGAGCGACAGGAACGGCGAGACGCGCAGTCCCAGGGCACCCATGTAGGCCGGACCGTCGGTCATCCAGGCACGGGAGTCGTAGTGGAAGTAGCCGGCCCCGCCGGTGAACTCGAGCGGGTGCCCGACGATCTGGGCCGAGGCGGGCGCGGCGCACAGAGCCGCGAGGACGAGTACGACGAGCCCACGCTGGGTGACACTCATGAGGAACGACCTCCTCGCTGGATTGGACAGCCCGAGTCCGGCCCTGGAAGGACGCCCGGACAGAGTCCCGTAAGTGCTACCATCCGGCCCTTCTCAGGTCAAAGCGGGCCGCAGGACCCGGACGACGGGGCTCCCGGAGGGGCACATGAACCCGCAGGAACGCGCCGCACTGATCTCCCGTTACGCCGCCGGCTACGACGAGGTGGTCCGCAGCCTGGCGGGCATCCCGCCGCACGCCCTGACCGCCCACCCGCTGCCCGGCAAGTGGTGCGTGGCCGAGATCGTCCATCACCTGGCCGACTCGGAGAGCATCGCGGCTCAGCGCCTGCGGACGCTGCTGGTCGAGGAACACCCGGTCATCCACGCCTACGACCAGGACGCGTACGCCCGCCGCCTGCGGTACACCGAGCGACCGATCGAGCCGGCGCTGGAGGCCCTCCACGCCGCGCGGGCCACGACGCTGTCGCTGCTGGCGGGGATGAGCGAGGCCGACTGGACCCGCCCCGGACGGCACACCGAGTCGGGCCCCTACACGGCCGAGACCTGGCTGACCCTCTACGCCCGTCATGCCCACGACCACGCCGGGCAGATCCGCCGCTTGCGCGAGTTGCTGGCGGACGCGCGATGATCTGGCGCTGCCGGGACCGGGTCTTCGACCTCGCCGGGCGCACCCTCGTCATGGGCGTGGTCAACGTCACGCCCGACTCCTTCTCGGACGGCGGGCGCTACTTCGCCCCCGGGGCGGCGATCGCCCACGCCCGCCGGCTGCTGGCCGAGGGCGCCGACCTGCTCGACCTCGGCGCCGAGAGCACGCGGCCGGGCGCGGCCCCGGTCCCCCCGGACGAGCAGATCCGCCGGCTGGCCCCGGTGCTCGACGCCCTGGGCGGCGAGCCCGGTGCCGTCCTGTCGGTGGACACCGCCAGCGCCCGCGTGGCCGGCTTCGCGCTGGAGCGTGGGGCGCGCATCGTCAACGACGTCAGCGCCCTCGGCGAGCCGGAGATGGCCGACCGCGTGCGCGCCGCCGGGGCCGGGCTCGTCCTCATGCACATGGCGGGCAGCCCGGCGACGATGCAGCGGGACCCCCGCTACGGCGACGTGGCCGGCGAGGTCGGCGCCCACCTCGCCGGCCGCCTCGCCGCCACCGCGGCCGCGGGCATCGCGCCCGAGGCCGTCGTGCTCGATCCCGGCATCGGCTTCGGCAAGACGGTCGAGCACAACCTCCAACTCCTCGCCCGCCTCGACGAGCTGGCCGGCAGCGGCCGGCCACTGCTGGTCGGCGTCTCGCGCAAGAGCTTCCTTGGCCGGCTGCTCGACCTGCCGGTGGACCAGCGGCTCGAGGGTGGCCTCGCCGCCGCCGCCGTGGCGGTGTTCCTCGGGGCCCGCGTCGTGCGCACCCACGACGTGGCCGCCACCGTGCGGGCCGTGCGCGTCGCCGACGCGCTGCGCTCCGCCCGCCGCGCCTGATCCGGACGACTCGCGAGCCCGCAGCGGCGGGCGCGTGAATGGCCCGGGCTGGCCGGCTTCTGCTACTCTCCCGCCCGTCCAACCCCGGGGCCAGCGACCATGACGCCCGTCCACGAGATTCTGCTGCTCGATCTGCTCGACATCTTCCTGGTCGCAGTGCTCTTCTACCGCCTGCTCGTCGCGGTGAAGGGCACGCGCTCGGCGCAGATGTACGTCGGCCTGCTGATCATCGTGCTGGTCGGCCTGTTCGCGCGCGCCTTCGACCTGATCGCCGTCAAGTGGATCATTGACAGCGTCAAGACGATCTGGCTGATCGCCTTCGTCATCGTCTTCCAGCCCGAGCTGCGCCACGTCCTCGCCCAGTTCGGCCGCACCCGCTACTTCCGCTCGTTCCTGCGCGGCGACGGCTACGGCGTGGTGGGTGAGGTGGTGCGCGCCGCCGAGACGCTGGGCCAGCGCCACCAGGGCGCCCTGCTGGTGATCGAGCGCAACACCGGCCTGCGCAACTTCGTCGAGACCGGCACGCGGCTCGATGCCAAAGTGACCGCCGAGCTGCTGGTGACGCTGTTCTCGCCGGGCTCTCCGCTGCACGACGGTGCGGTCATCCTGCGCGAGGACGCGGTGCTGGCGGCCGGCTGCATCCTGCCGCTCTCGGCCAACCCGCGGGTCGCCGCCGAGCTGGGCACCCGCCACCGCGCCGCGCTGGGCCTGTCGGAGGAATCCGACGCCGCCATCGTCGTGGTCAGCGAGCAGACCGGCGCCGTCTCCGTCGCCTTCCGCGGGACGCTCAAGCAGCGCCTCGATGGCGGTGAACTGCGCAGCGAGCTGTCGCGCATCTTCCGCCTGCGAGCGGAGCAGGAGAGCCCGGCCGCGCCGGCCGCCGCCGACCCCGACCCCGCGAGCCCCGACCCGACCGGCTAGCCCCGGGTCAGCGCGCGGGCGTCGTCGTCGTGTCCGCGGCGCTCTCCGCGTCGCGCGCGCAGCGGAAGCCGACGTTGAAATCGCACCAGCCCGACGGCAGCGCGTAGCGCACGGCCACCCCCACGCACATCGTACCGGAGTACCAGCCGCCGCCGCGCACGACGCGGTAGCCGCCCTTCTCGGGCCCCCGCGGGTCCTCGACCGGGCTCTTCGCGTAGTAGTCCGCGCCGTAGCGGTCGGCCACCCACTCCTGGACGTTGCCGGCCATGTCGTGGAGCCCGTATCCGTTCGGCGGGTAGGAGCCGACTGCGACCGGGCCGTCCTGGTGCGCACGCGTGTAGTTCGCCATCGTCGAGTCCAGCCGGTTGCCGTACACGAAACGCATGCCGACGAGGCCGCCGCGCGCCGCGTATTCCCACTCGGCCTCGGTGGGCAGGCGCTTGCCGCGCCAGTCGGCGTAGTCGGCGGCTTCCCCTTGGCTGACACCGATCACCGGGTGATCCGGGTAGAGCGGGCCGGAGCGGAACCGGTCCAGTCCCCAGAAGAACGGCAGCTTGTGTCCGGTGGCGCGGCAGAAGGCCTCGTATTCGGCGTTGGTGACCTCGTGGCGGTCCATGCGGAAGGCGCGCAGTCGAACTTCGTGGGCCGGGCCGTTGTCGTCGTCGCCCTTCTCTCCCATCACGAAGCTGCCGGCGGGAACGAGCACCATGGTGGTGTCGCGCTCGATCGTCGCCGCGCTCGCCCCGGGCTGCGCGCCGGGCGCGGGAGCGCCGCGGAAGCCGATCGGCGCCACCAGGGCGGCCAGCCAGACCGCGATCATCGGGAACGGCAGGCTCATCGTTGGGCCCTCCTCCCGGCCCATTCCAACCCGGATCCTCCACGAACCCGGGACCGCGGCCCCGGTGCGGGAATGCCCATGCTAGCATTCCGAACCGACCCATCCGTCCATGCCGTGCAAATCCGTGCGAGGGCGGCACCGCCTTGACTTCCAACCCCGCCGCCCCTAACGTCTTCGGCTCGCCTTCCCTCCCGGGAGGCCCCGTCTCAGGGCGGCGTAGCTCAGCTGGTAGAGCAGGAGAATCATAATCTCTGTGTCCGGGGTTCGAGTCCCTGCGCCGCCACCATCCTTCCCTCCCGCCGCGCGCCTGCGCCGGGTCGAGCCGGTCCTGCGCCGTGCCCTGCGCGACGCCGGCCTGTCCGGATCACCCGCCCGCGGACCCCGCGTCCTGCTGGTGGCGGTGAGCGGCGGGGCCGACTCCACCGCCCTGCTCGTGGGGCTGCATCGCCTCGCCCGGCCGCTCGGCCTCGAGCTGCGCGCCGCCCACCTGCACCATGGCCTGCGCGGCGCCGACGCCGACGCCGATCTCGACTTCGTGCGCGGGCTCTGCGCGCGCCTCGGCGTGCCGCTCCTCGCCGCCCGCTGGGACACGCGCGCCCGGCTGCGCCGGCGCGGCCTGTCCGGCCAGGACGGACTGCGCGTGCTGCGGCGCGGGTTCCTCGAGGGCTGCGCCCGGCGGACCGGCGCCGGGGTCGTCGTCACCGCCCACACCGCCGACGACCAGCTCGAGACGCTGCTCATGCGCCTCGGCCGGGGCACCGGGATCACCGGCCTGGCCGGCATGCGGCCGGTGGTGCGGCGCGCCGGAGCCGACGGCCGACGACGGCTGTGGCTGAAGCCGATGCTGGGCGCCACGCGGGCGATGATCGAGGCCGACCTGCGCGCGGCCGGGCAGGCATGGTGCGAGGACCGCTCCAACCGGGACCCGCGCTACACGCGCAGCCGGGTCCGCCACGCCGCCATCCCGGCGCTGGGCCGCGCGCTGCTGCCGCAGGCCGGCGAGGCGCGGGCCCGCGAGCTGCTGGCGCTGCGCGCCAGTCGGGCCGCGGCGGCGACCCGGTCGGCCGCGCGGCTGATCGAGCGCCTCGCCGCCCGGGCCCTGCCCGCTCGCGCCGGGGCCGACGGCCTCGCCGTGCCGCTGGCGCGACTGGCGGGCCGTCCCGCCGCGCTGCGCCGCGCCGTGCTGGCGCGGGCCTGGCGCCGCGCGCGATCGGGATCCGGGCAGGGAGCGGGGAGGATCGTCGGCCTCACCGACCGGCACCTCGCCGCCCTCGAGCGCCTGATTGACACCGGGCGCGGGGGCGCCATTATTCAGCTTCCCGGGGGATGGACGGCGGAGCGCGACGGCGGTTTCCTCCGCCTGCACGGCGCGATCGTGGCGGGCGGCTCGCGGGCGGTCCGCCTCCGAGCCCCGGGTCGTCTCGAGTGGAGCGGCGATCGCATCGAGGCGCGCTGGACCACCGGGGCGGTGGCGCGGCGCGGCTTGCGGGCGACGCCGGGCACGAGTGAGTACTTCGCCGCCGAGGGCCTCCGCGGACCGCTTTCGATCCGGCGGGCGCGGAGCGACGAGCGGTTCGTCCCGTTCGGACGGACGCGCGCGTCGCGGCTCGGGCGGTTCCTGAGCAAGCAACGGGTCTCACGACAGGCACGCAGGAATCCCACGGTCCTAGCCGACGCGGGGGGCATCCTCTGGGTGGTGGGCGTGCGCCGCTCGGCGCGCGCGATGGTGACCGCCGACACCCGCAGGGCCCTCCGGGTCCACGCGGAGCGACATGACTGAGCACCAGCCGAACCAGCGACCCGAGCCCCTTCCCGGCGTGGCCGGAGCGGGCGCCCGCGCGGGCGTGCCCGTGAGCACGAAGCCGGGGACCGTCATGCGCGTGATGTTCAGCGCGGAGCAGATCCAGCGGCGCGTCCGCGAGATCGGCCTCGAACTGGCGCGCGACTACCAGGACAAGCGGCCGTTGTTCGTCGGCGTGCTCAAGGGCGCCTGCATGTTCCAGTGCGACCTGGCGCGGGCCACGCCGATCGACCTCGACCTCGACTTCGTCTCGGTCTCGTCCTACGGCGCCGGCCGCGAGTCGAGCGGCAACGTGCGCCTGCTGATGGACCTGCGCGAGGACGTCGCCGACCGCCACGTCGTGCTCTGCGAGGGCGTGGTGGACTCGGGCCTGAGCGTCTCGTTCATCCTCGACGTGATGAAGCGGCGCCGCCCGGCCAGCCTGCGCGTGGCCACGCTGCTGGACAAGGTGCCCTGCCGCCGGATCCCGGTGCCGGTGGACTACTGGGGCTGGAAGATCGGCAACGAGTTCGTGGTGGGCTACGGCATGGACGACGTGGAGCGGCTGCGCAACCTGCCCTACGTCGGCGTGCTCGAGGAGGCGGGATCGTGACCGAACCGCGCCGGGGGCAGGGATCCGAGGACCGTCAGCGCAAGGGCCCGTCGCGGGGCGGCGCGCCGCGCCGGCCGCAGGGTCCGTTGCCGGCGGGACGCCCGTTCCGCACGCTGGCCTTCTGGACCCTCGTGGTCCTGCTGTCGCTCATGGCCTTCCGCATGTACCAGGGCGGCCTCATGGGCCCGCAGCGCGTGGAGGTCTCCTACACGCGCTTCATCCACGACGTGGACACCGGGAACATCGAGAGCCTGGAGATCACCGACCGCACCGTCGCCGGCGAGCTGAAGAAGCAGTCGGTGGTGCGCATCGGCAACCACGACGTGCCCTACAAGAGCTTCCGCACGAACATCGTCGGCGACGGCACCGCGCTGCCCGACCGGGTGTGGAAGACGAACCCGGGCGCCGAGATCGACGTTCGCGCGACCGGCTTCAACTGGGTCTCGGCGCTGTTCACCTACCTGCCGATGGTGCTGATCTTCGCCATCTGGCTGTTCCTGCTGCGCCAGATGCAGTCCGGCGGCAGCGCCGCGCTCAAGTTCGGCAAGACCAAGGCGCGGGTGCTGCTCGAGACCCAGCCCAAGGTCACGTTCAAGGACGTGGCCGGCTGCGAGGAGGCCAAGCAGGAGCTGCAGGAGATCATCGAGTTCCTCAAGGAGCCGCAGAAGTTCCAGCGGCTGGGCGGCCGCATTCCCAAGGGGGCGCTGCTGCTCGGACCGCCGGGCTCGGGCAAGACGCTGCTCGCCAAGGCGGTGGCCGGCGAGGCCGGCGTGCCCTTCTTCTCGATCTCCGGCTCGGAGTTCGTCGAGATGTTCGTGGGCGTCGGCGCCGCGCGGGTGCGCGACCTCTTCGAGCAGGCCCGGGCCAAGGCGCCGGCGATCA
>CAYNPF010000106.1:3254-7720 GCA_964398895.1 uncultured bacterium | reverse complement strand
GAATCATTCAACCACCCCGCCCGCCGGATCCGCCAGGACGAAACCCAGTGCCGCCGGCCCCGGGTTGCCCCGCGAGCCGCCGTCGCACCGCAGCGTCCATTCCCCACCCGTCGTCTTGGTCATGGCCCGAGCCTAGATGATGTCCGACGCCCTCACAAGCGCGGGCGCCTTGGAGCGGCCGCCTCAGACCGGCGCCAGCCAGCCGGCGCGCTCGAGCGCCGCCCAGGCATCCTGCTCGCCGCGCGCGATCAGCGTGCCGGCCTGTTCGGGATCGAAGCCGAGCACGCCGCCGGGCAGCGCGTCGTCGGGTTCGACGACGCACAGGCGCGACGGTCGCGCCTCGCGCGACCAGCCCTCGGGGAGCTGGCGCAGCTCCGTCTGCATGTCGCGCCAGTTCGCCACCTCGAGCAGTCGTCCGGCCAGCGCGAACAGGCTCTCCGGGTAGGGTGCCACCGACGGCCGGCCGCTGGGCGACAGCAGCACCACCAGCACCGCGTCGGCGTCGGCGGCCAGGGCGACGTGCAGCGGCTGGTTGGTGAAACCGCCGGCGTCCACGAAGTCACGACCCCGCACCCGCACCGGCTCGAAGATGCCGGGGATCGCCGAGGAGGCCACCGCCGCGGTGAGCACCTCGCCGGGCTCGCGCAGGTAGACGACCTCGCCCAGTTCGGCCTCGAGCCGCTGCACGAAGACCGGCTCCGGCGGCGGTCCGCTGACGAAGTGGGTGATGCGCCCGGTGTCCACCGCCAGCGCGCTCACCACCAGGCGCAGATCGGGCGCCACGAGCCGGCTCGCCTCTCCGGCGTTGACCATGCGACGCAGCACGCGCTCGCGCGCCGTCGCCCCCCACAGCCCGCGCCCCCCGGTCTCGGGCAGGAAGACGTGCAGCAGCGCCCGCGCCCAGCGGTTCGAGCTGCCCGGGCGGCTGGCCACCCACACCACCGTCCCCACCAGCACCACGCTCACCGAGAAACGGTGCGGCCAAGGCACGCCCAGCACCCACACCGCCGCGTAGAAGACCCACAGCCCCAGCACCCCGCGCCCCACCCGCCGCCACGTCCGCACCGGATCCGCCGAGGGTCGGCGCCGCGCCAGCCACGCCTCGATGCGCCGCGACAGCAGCGCCGCCAGCACCCCCGCGACGATGAAGATGCCCCACATCCACAGGTCGAGCAGCGTCGAGGCCAGGTCGATGCGCGCGCTCGCCCGCCGCCACAGCCAGTACGAGCCCGAGAGTTCGCGCGAGCCGGCCAGCGTCGAGATCAGCTCGAACACCCCGACGACCGCGACCAGGCCACCCAGAGTGCGCAGCAGCAGCGTGATCCAGCGGAAGCCGACGTCGCCCGCCGTGAGCCGGTGCCACACGCCCTCGAGCGCGGCGGTGGTGCCGGCGTGCGCGCGCCAGATCACCGCGTTGAGCGCCCCGATGGACACGCCCGCCACCAGCGCCGGACGCAGCCCCACCGCCTCGATCACGCGCAGGACCCCGACCTCGTAGGCGCCCAGGGCGCCGCCGCCCGAGAGCACCACGGCCGGGCGCGAGAACGGCAGGTCCGCGCGCAGGCCGCGCGCCCGCGCGCCGCCACCGGCGTTGCCGCCGTCCGGGGAGGGAACCGGATCCGCCATGACGCCGACTAGACGGCCCCCGGCGGCCAGACCATGAGCCGCCCGCAGCCGTCGCAGTTCAACGCGTGATCGCGCCGCCGGGCCTCCTGCAGGACCGCCGGCGGCAGCGTGCGGAAGCAACCGCCGCACGCGCCCTTCTCGATGGACACCACCGCCCGCCCGTCGCGCGAGGCGTGCACGCGCTCGTAGCGGCTGCGGGTCGCGGCCGGCAGCTCCTGCAGGCTGGCGGCGCGGCGCGCCTCCAGACCGTCGAGCCGCGCCTGCGCCTCGGCCTGCTCGCCCTCGAGCACGCCCCGGCGCGCCGCCGCCTCCTCGCGGGCCGTGGCCAGGGCCCGCTCCAGCGCCGGCACCCCCTGTTGCTCCTGCTCCTCGCCCTCCATGCGGACGAGGATCTCGGTCTCCAGCACCGAGCGCTTCTCCCGGGTGGCGGCGATCTCGTGCAGCAGAGCGGTGTACTCCTCGTTCTTCTTCACCGACGGCAGCTTGGCCTGGAACTGCCGCTCCTGCTCGGCCAGCGCCGCCGCCTGCCGCTCCAGCTCGCGGCGCTCCTTCTGCAACGCGCCGACATGGGCCCGCGCCCGATCGAGCCGCTCGCCGGCGTCGGCCACCTTGACCTCCAGCCCCCGCTGCTGCTCCGGGAAGCGGGCCAGCGCGGCGCGCACGCCGTGCGCCTCCTCGTCGAGCCCGTGCAGGGTCCAGAGCCGGTCGATCTCGTCACTCATCGCAGCCCCCCGAAATGAAGAGCGGGGACGTCCGCACGGAACGTCCCCGCTCGATCGCCCGCGCGACCGCGCCGCCCTCACCGGGCGCGCGGCGCGGCGTGCCCGCCGCCGCCCCGCGCCGGGAAGCGGCCGGGTGCAGCTCGGCGCGCGCGCGCGGTCCCAGTGGCATCGGGCTCATGTGCTCCTCTCGGAAGGGATCCTTCCGGAAGCTGGTGGGCGGAACAGGACTTGAACCTGTGACCCCCTGGTTGTGATCCAGGTGCTCTGCCAGCTGAGCTACCCGCCCAAGATCCTCCCGACCGCGAACGGCCGGCTCCACGCCTCGCGTGGGCGCTCCCCTGCCCGGCAGTGTGGGCCCACCTGGATTCGAACCAGGGTCTTACCGGTTATGAGCCGGCTGCTCTGGACCGCTGAGCTATGGGCCCAGCGCTCCGGCCGCACGTCACCGACCAGCGGAGCCCGGTGTTTCTAGCATCCGGGAGAGAAGGGTGTCAAGAAGCGGCGGCCCGGGAAGGGGCGCGGCCCCTTCCCGCCACGGCCCCGCCCTTCCACCTACAGCAGCTCGGTGTACGCCTTCAGCCGCCGGCTGCGGGTCGGGTGGCGCAGCTTGCGCAGCGCCTTGGCCTCGATCTGGCGGATGCGCTCGCGGGTCACGTTGAAGAACGCCCCGACCTCCTCCAGCGTGCGCTGCGCCCCGTCCTCGGTCAGGCCGAAGCGCAGGCGGATGACCTTGGCCTCGCGCGGCGTGAGCGTCTTGAGCACGTCGTTGACCTCGTCGCGCAGCATGGCCGAGGCGGCCGAGTGCGCCGGGCTCACCACGCTGGTGTCCTCGATGAAGTCCCCGAGGTTGGAGTCGTCGTCCTCGCCGATCGGGCGGTCGAGCGAGATCGGCTCCTGCGCCGCCTTGAGGATGCTCTTGACCTTGTCCACCGGCAGGTCGAGCCGCTCCGCGATCTCCTCGGGGGTCGGTTCGCGGCCCAGCTCCTGCACCAGCCGCCGCGACACGCGCACCACGCGGTTGATGTGCTCGATCATGTGCACCGGCACGCGGATGGTGCGGGCCTGGTCGGCGATGGCGCGGGTGATGGCCTGGCGGATCCACCAGGTCGCGTAGGTCGAGAACTTGTAGCCCTTCGTGTAGTCGAACTTGTCCACCGCCCGCATCAGGCCGGAGTTGCCCTCCTGGATCAGGTCGAGGAACTCGAGGCCGCGGTTCGTGTAGCGCTTGGCGATCGAGATCACCAGGCGCACGTTCGCCTCGATCATCTCCTTCTTGGCCTGCCCGGTGGCGCGCTCGCCGTCCACGATCTGCCGCTCGAGCTCGTGCAGGTGCTCGCAGGTCATGTCGCACTCGGTCTCGAGCGCGCGCGCCTCCTTGCGAATGGTCTTGAGCTCGTTGAGGAACTCGGCGATCTGCGTGTGCTTGAGGCCCGACTCGCGCTCCACCGCCCGCAGCTCGCGGCCGCCGCTCTTCTGGCGCCGCGCGAACGCCCCCATCTCCTCGACGCTGTGACCGTAGCGCCGTTCCAGCTCCCCCTCGCGCTCGTCGAGCAGCCGCGCCCGCTCGGCCAGCCCCTTCACCGGCGTCGCCAGGTCCTCGACCATGCGCGGGTTCATCGAGAGCTTGTGCAGCTCCTGCGTCAGCTCCGCCTCGTTCTTGGCGAAGTTCGCGTGGTAGCTCTGGCGCGCCCGCTTGCTCATCTGCTTGCCCTGCTTCTTCAGGTTCTCGTCGTAGCGCTTCTGCAGGACGAAGATGCGGTCGAGGATCTTGAGCGCCCGCTGCCGCTCCCGCCGCAGCGCCTGCTCGGTGGTGGCGTTCTCGTCCACCTTGATGAAGTCCTCGATCTTGAGCTGCTCGTCCTTGAGCCGCTTGGCCAGCGCCCTGATCTCCAGCTTCGAGGGCGCCGCCCGGAACAACGCCGCCACGACCTGCCGCTCCCCCGCCTCGATGCGACGGGCGATCTCCACCTCGCCCTCGCGGGTGAGCAGCGGCACGCGACCCATCTCGCGCAGGTACATGCGCACCGGGTCGTCGTAGTGCACCGGCTGCTGCGGCAGCGCCTTGGCGGGCGTCACCGACTTCTTGTCCTCGATCTTGCGGAGCTGCTTGGCGCGCTC
>CAYNPF010000106.1:2684-3244 GCA_964398895.1 uncultured bacterium | reverse complement strand
GAAGACCTCGATGTGCAGGGTGTTGAGCATGTCGTGCACCGATTCCATCTGCTCGACCTGCACCTCGGGATCGTCGTCGTCGCCGAGCAGCGACACGACCTGGTCCTCGGTGACGTAGCCCTGCCGCACCGCCAGCCCCTTGATCTCGTCGAGGCGCCGACGGTTCTCGGCCTTCTCCTTGAGCTTCACCAGCTTCGACTTCGATGAGGCAGTCGCCATGGGTTCGCCATTCTCCTCAGCGCGAGGGTGTACGGATCAGGAGCTCGAGCTCCCTCATATCCTGACGTAGCTGCTGGATCTCCCGCATCAACCGCGCGGCCTCCGCCCCGGCGGGGGTCCGCGCCCATTCCTGCTCCCTGCGACGGCACTCGGCCGCCAGGCGGCGCTGGCGCAACCGCCACGCGCCACCGCGCGCCTCCGCCTCCCAGTCCTCGGGATCGGAGGCCATCAGTTCGCGCGCCAGCGCCGCCGCCTCGTCCTCGGCCGGCCAGCCCGCCGCGCCCTGCCAGACCCACCGCGCCAGCGCCGCGTGGACCGGCTCCACGAAGTCGTCCGGCCCC
>CAYNPF010000106.1:0-2674 GCA_964398895.1 uncultured bacterium | reverse complement strand
GCTCGCGCACGCCGGCCAGCGCCTCCGGCCGGTGCAGCAGCGCCTCGAGCAGCCGTCGTTCGGCGTAGGACTCGCCGGTGCGCTGGTGGCGCACCGCGGCCGCCACCGGCTGCTCGGAGGGCTGGCCGTGCCGGCGCAGGTCCATCGCCCGGGCGATGACCCGCTCGGGCTGGCGGAACACCTGGCTGGCCCGCTCGACCAGGGCCTGGCGACGGATCGGGTCGCTCACCCGCACGCCCAGGTCCACGACCGCCTGCAGCGCCCGTTCGCGCGGATCGCGGCCGCCGGCGCCGCCGCGCAGCACGTGGCGCTGGATGAACTCAACCGGATCGGAGCCACGCGCGCGCACCGCCTGCCAGGCCTCGAGCCCGCCCTTCTGCAGCAGCGTGTCGGGATCCTCGCCGTCCGGCAGGTCCGCCACCACCACGTCGAGGCCCTCGGCCAGCAGCACGCCGAGCGAGCGCATCATCGCGTCCTGTCCCGCGGCGTCGCCGTCGTAGGTGAGCACGATGCGCGGCACCACGCGCTTGAGCAGCCGCGCCTGGTCCGCGGTCAGCGCGGTGCCCGAGGTCGCCACCGTGTTGCCCAGGCCCGCCTGGTGCAGGGCGATGGCGTCGAAGTAGCCCTCGACCACGATCATCTCGCCGTCGCGCTCCGTGCGGCGCCGCGCCGCGTCGAGCGCGAAGAGGAAGGCGCCCTTGTGGTACACGGCGGTTTCCGGCGAGTTCAGGTACTTGGGGTTGTCGTCCGCGGCCAGCGCCCGCGCGCCGAAGCCGACCACCTGCCCGCCCGGCGCCACCAGCGGCACCATCAGCCGGTTGCGGAAGCGGTCGTAGAGCCCGCCCCGCGCGGTCTCGCGCCGCGCCGCCAGGCCGGCGTCCACGAGCGCGTCCTCGCCGACGCGCCCGCGCAGGCGCTGGACCAGGTTCTCCCAGCCCTCGGGCGCCAGCCCCAGCCGGAACGCCCGCTGCGTCTCGCGCGCCAGACCGCGCCGCTCGAGGTAATCGCGCGCCGCGGCGCCGCGCGCCGGGTCGCCCAGCCACTGCTCGTAGGCCGCGGCTGCCGCCTCGAGCGCCTCGTGCAGCCGTCCGCGCGCGCCGGCCTCGCCAGCCTCGCGCCGCTCCGGCACGGGGATGCCCGCGCGCCGGCTGAGGATCTCCACCGCCTCGACGAAGCCCACCTTCTCGGTCTCCTGCACGAAGCGGAACACGTCGCCGCCGGCCTTGCAGCCGAAGCAGTGGTAGAACTGGCGCTCGGGGTTGACCGAGAACGACCCGGTCTTCTCCTTGTGGAAGGGACACAGCCCGACGAGGTTCCGGCCGGTGCGCTTGAGCGCCACCGTCTGGCCGATGATCTCGACGATGTCGCTGGCGGCGCGCACACGCTCCACCCAGTCGTCGCTGCCGCGCGGCCCCGTACCGCGTCCGCCGTCCCTCATCGCAGCCTCACCACGGTCACCCCGCGACCACCCTCGCCCACCACGCCCATGCGGCAGGAGGCGACCTGCGGATGCCCGCGCAGGTGCCGCTCGACCGCGGCCCGCAGCACGCCCCGACCCACGCCGTGGATCACCCGCACCTCGCCGAGACCGTTCAGCACCGCGCGGTCGAGCCCCTGGTCCAGTTCGCGCAGCGCCTCCTCGGCCTCCATGCCGCGCAGGTCCACCTCGAGGGCCGGGGCCTCGTCGCCCGCCTGCCACGACACGCCCGCCACCGGCTGCGGCGGCTCGGCGTTCGCGCCCTCGCGCGCCAGCTCGAGCTGCCCGAGGTGGCTGTGGATGCTCCAGCTGCCCCGGCGCAGCAGCACGCGCCCCTCGGCGTCCGGGCCGCTCACCAGCTCCGCCTCGACGCCGAGATCGCGCACGCGCACGCGACGCCCGGCCACGAGCGGCCCGACCGGCTTCGCCGTCGGCGCGGGACCGATCGCCCCGTCGGCCGCGTGCTGGAGCTGCTCCATCTCCTGCTCGACCGCCGCCAGCCGCCCGGCCAGCCGCTCCGCGCCCGCGCGGGTCTTGTCGGCGCGGCGCGCCTCCTGTCGCACGGTCTGCCACAGCTCCCGGGCGTGCGAGAGCACGACCTCGCTTTCGCGGGTCAGCCGGCGCCGCAGCTCCTCGAGCGCCCGGCGCGCGTCCTCGGCCGCCGCCCGGCCGGCGGCGGTGGCCGCCTCGGCCTCGGCGCGGGCCCGCGCCAGCGCGGCCCGTTCGTCCTCGAGCCGCCCGCGTGCGACCTGCAGCTCCCCCAGCAGCCGCTCCAGCGCCACCGCCTCGGCCGGCGCCAGCGTGCGGGCGCGCTCCAGCAGCTCGCCCGGGAAGCCGAGTCGCGCGGCCACCGCCAGCGCGTGGCTCGCCCCCGGCACGCCGGCGAGGAAGCGGTAGCGCGGGGTCATGGTCGCCAGGTCGAACTCCAGCGAGCCGTTCACCACTCCCGGCACCTCGCCGGCCACGCGCTTCAGGCTGCCGAGGTGGGTGGTGACCACGCCCCAGGCGCCGCGGCCGGCGACGTGCTCGAGCAGCGCCCGGCCCAGCGCCGCGCCCTCCTCGGGATCGGTGCCTGCACCGAGCTCGTCGCACAGCACCAGGCAGCGCGGCCCGGCCTCGCGCGCCATCTCGGCCAGCGCCCGCAGGTGTGCCGCGAAGGTGGACAGCCCGGCGTCCACCGACTGCTCGTCGCCGAGG
>CAYNPF010000105.1:0-7753 GCA_964398895.1 uncultured bacterium | reverse complement strand
CAGCATGCCGGCCGCGCCCCGGCGCGCGGCCAGCTCCAGCTTGGTGCGCCAGCGCCCGTGCAGGGTGAGCGCGCGCCCGCCGAAGCGCCGGGGATCGTCGCGCCCCGGCTCGTTGACGAAACCGATCAGCAGCCGGCCGCGCACGTCCACGCCCTTGTAGTCGTCCCAGCCGTCACCGACCGACTGGATGCCGTAGCCGACGAACAGCGGTCTCGCCCGCAGCAGGCCCTCGCCCAGGCCGGCGTTGACCAGGGCGAAGTCCTCGCCGGTGGCGAAGGCCAGACTCGAGTCGCCGCGCGTCACCGTGACCACGGCCCCCGGGTCGGGCAGGAACTCGATCATCGGCACCGGCTGCACGTAGCTCCCGTTCGCCCCGGGCGCGAGCCCGGCGGCGCGGAAGACCGCCTCCTGGTAGGCGGCGGCCAGCGCCGCACCCCGCGTGCCGATGCCGCGTCCCTCGAGCCCGTCGGCGGCCAGGAAGCGCAGGTGAGCGGCCACGGCCGCGGAGTCCACAGTGAGGCCCGCCCCCGCGGCGGTGGGAGGCAAGGAGACGAGAACGACGACGAGGCAGCAGACGGCGATCGCGCGACGCATGATCGGGGCTCCTCCGGAAAGGGAACGCACAGCCGGGCGGATACTAGCAGGCTGGCGCAGGGCCATCCGGTGCGGGCGCGCGGCCTCGCGCCCGTCTCCGCCGTGAGTGGTTCCGGAACCACTCCGAGCGGGCAACCACGGCGTGCGCCGGACGGCGTCAGCTCCCGCCGGTCGGACGGGAGCCGCGGCTCCGCGGCCGGCGTGACGAGGCCGTGCCGCGCCGACGCGCCGGCAGCGGGCGCCGCACCGTCCGCGAGCGGACCGGCGCGATCGGCGCGAGCGCCGGCTGGCGGTTGGCCACCACCGAGCGCACCACGTCGAGCCGCGCGAAACCCCGGATCAGCTCCGCCGGCCCGCTCACCACGAACGCGCTGAGGTGCTGGAACACGTGCCAGGCGATCGCCCGCCGGCCGGTGGCCCGCTCGGCGGCCCGCAGCGTCCGCTGCGCCAGCGAGGCGGTGTCCCGCGGCGTCGCGAAGCCGCCGGCCGCGCGGGGCCCGCGCAACTGCACCACCGCCTCGACCTTCCCGTCCGGCTTGGCCAGCTCGCGCCGCAGCACCGCGTCGAATTTGCGCGTGGTCGTCGCCGCCCGCGGCTTCCCCGGCGCAGGCTTCGTCGTTCGCTTCGCCACCGGCTTCGTGACCCGCTTCGCCGTCGCCAATCTCACCTCAGCAATCGCAGCGCCCGCGGGCCGCTCGGCAGCCCGCGATGCGCGCGATCCTCGGTCATGTGCGGTCCCAGTCGGCACGAGTCGAACAGCGCCTGCTCGATCTCGTCGGCCGTCTTCTTCGGCGCCGCCTCCATGAGCAGCGCCGCCAGCCCGGCGACGTGCGGCGTGGCCATCGAGGTGCCGTCCATCGCCTGCCAGCCGCCTCCCGGACGGGCCGAGACCACACCCACGCCCGGCGCCACCAGGTCGGGCACGATCGCGTCCTTGGCGCGACGGAAGCGCTGGCTCGACGAGAAGCGGGGCACCGTGCGGTCGCGCCCGCAGGCGCCGACCGACAGCGCCTCGACGTAGTTGCCGGGCGAGCGGCTGGTGCCCGGCCCCTCGTTGCCCACGGCGAAGACGGGCAGCACGCCGCGCCGCCGCAGCAGGCGCGTGAGCGCGAGGAAGTCGGGCCAGTAGCCCGGGAAGCCGAGCGACATGCTCACCACCCGCACGCCCAGCCCGACCGCCCAGTCCATGCCGCCGAGCACGCGGGCCACGACGTCGCCGCCCTCGATCACGATGGCGCTGGCCAGCCGCGCCCCGGGCGCCGCCCCCACCAGCGTGCCGCGCACCTTGCGCCCGGCGATGGTCGCGGCCGTGTGCGTGCCGTGCGTGTCGGTGTCGTAGGGACGCGGGGCGGGCCGTCGCTCGCGACCCAGGTCGTCGAACTCGGCGAAGTGCCGGATGGCGCCGCGCAGCGCCGGGTGCCGCCCGTCGGCGCCGGTGTCCAGGTGGCCGACCAGCACGCCCTTGCCGGTGAGTCCCTCGCGGTGCAGCGCCGGCACGCCCAGCGCGCGCAGCCCCCACTCGTAGCCCTTCGGGCGCCTCGCCGCCGCGATCCGCCGCGGGCGGATGAGGCGCAACGGCGGCGCGCCGACCACGTCCTCCACCCGGCGGTCGTGTCGCAGGGCGGCGAGCCCCTCGCGATCCACGGTGCCGAGCATCACACCGAGGTGCGGGTAGAAGCGCGCCGTCGGCACCGCCGCGGGACGCCGCGTCCCCACGGGCAGGGCGCAGCCGCTCAGGAGCTGTCCGGTGAGGCTCAACTCGGAGCGGATGAAGTAGCCGGCCACGTCCGCCATGCCGCCGCGGAGGCGGGCGGCATCCGCCAGCCCGACCGGCACCTCGCGCGAGCGGCGCACCGCCGGTGAGTCGGGCACGTCCCTGACGAGCACGATGACCTGCGAGACCCCGCGGGCCTTCAGCTCCTGCTCGATGAACGACGACATCGTCCTGCCTCCGGGGGGACGGACCGATCGCTTCCGGTGCGGGCTCGGCCCGCGTACCGAGCATGCTACGCGCGGGTGGAGGCGGGCTCAAGGTCGGCGACCGGCTCGCCGCGGATGCTAGCCGCGCCGCCGCGCGCGTGCCAGCGGAAAGGCGGCGTGGCCGCGATGCGGCCGCGAACGCCACCGCATCGCGGCCACGCTGCCGGAGCGGCCACGCTCGCAGGAGCGTGGCCGCCGTCGGCCCCCTGACGACCCTCGCGGGTCACCTGGATCCGGACGCTTCGGGCCCCGCGGCGCGAGGACGCGGGATGCGAACCTCCGGATCACCGATAGAGCGTCTTGACGCGTCCCCAGGTCGTCGTCATCACCGGCGTCGGGCAGTAGGGCGTGCGCACGATGCCGTCCACGCGGGCCGGCAGCGTCTGCACGTTCCACGAATCGCGGAAGTCGGCGTACAGGACGCGGACCGTGCTCGTGCCCTTGCCCAGCGCCGCGAAGCGAAGGTAGGCCAGCACGCCGGGACCGCTGGTGCTGCCGACCAGTTGGGCGCAGTCCACCCAGACCGAATCCACCGGGGCGACGACGTCCGGCAGCACCTGCATCGTGCCCTGGGTCAGCACGTCCCCCGCGATCACCCCGACGCACTGCAGGATCGCCGGGTCGTAGCCGAGGATGAGCTCGTAGGCCTTGAGGTCGGGAAACGCGTCGGTCACGACCCGTACCACCAGCGTGTCGCCACACACCGCGGTGGTGTCGGCCGGGCCGATCGAGACCGTCACCGCCCGCGCGGCGGGCGACAGCGCCGTCAGCAGCAGGGCGGCCAGGATCGGGCCGAGGAAGCAGGAGGTCCATCGCGCGACGTGCATGGTGATCGGTTTCCTTTCGCGTTCGAAGATCAGCGCAGCAGGCTGAAACGGGTGGTGGTGCTGCGGCCCCCCGCGATCAGCGTGGCGAAGTAGGTGCCGTTCGGCACCGGGCGGCCGTCGTCGTCCCGACCGTCCCAGGCGGCCTGATTCCCGCCCGGATCGAGGCGACGAACCCGACGTCCCTGCACGTCGCGCACGACCAGGCTCTCCGGTCCGGCACGGCAACCGGCGAAGGTGAAGGCGACGCGCCCGCGGGCGGGGTTCGGCGCGACCGCGAGCGACAGGCCGGTGCCCGTCGCGCCGTCCCCGACGCCGACCGGGTCGGTGCCGATGCCGATCAGGGCGTCGGTCCCCGACACCGGGCTCACGAACAGCCCCGCGTCGTAGAACTTGAGGCTGCCGTCCACGATGTGCACCGCCGTGCTGCGCACGCAGGTCGCGGCGCGGAAGCGCAGGCGGTAGATCTGCCCCGGCCCGGTCACCGACACGCCGTTGCACAGCAGGATGTCGGAGATCGTGTCCACGCCCACCCCGGCGCGGAAGCGGTGGAACGTGGTCCCGCAGGCGTCGGTCAGCAGCGTTCCCTGCTGCAGCGCGACGGGCGACAGCGGCAGCAGGGTGAGTGCCGAGGTGTCATAGGCCACCTCGACGCGGAACCCGTTGAAGGCCGCGCCCGCCTCGGTCACCCGCAGCTCCAGCTCGAACTCAGCGCCCGGGGCCACCGTGGTCGCGGCCGGCACGAAGGCCGCCGTCACCCCCTGTGCGGCGACGGGGCCCGGCCACGAACCGGCGGCCGCGACCACGACGAACAACGCGCCCACGGCGCCGAGTCCCGGCGTTCGTCTCTTCATGCGTTCCATCCTCGTCCCGGCGGACGGTCGGCCGCCCGCCGGGCGTCGCGTGGTTCCATCGGCGCGGCGGACGGTTCCCTGCCGCCCGCCGCGCCCCATCGTGCTACTTCAGGTACGACATCGTCCGGGTCATCCGCACGCGCCCGGCCACCAGCCGCGCGTAGAAGACGCCCGCCGACATCGCGTGTCCCTGATCGTCGCGGCCATCCCAGACCGGACGGTAGTAGCCGGCATCCTGCGACCCGCTCACCAGCGTGCGGACCAGCCGGCCGTCCACCGAGAAGATGCGCAGGCTCACCGGTCCGCGCTCCGCCAGGCTGAAGGCCAGCGTCACCTGGCTGCGGAACGGGTTGGGCTGCGCGAACGACAGCGTCGTCACGGTCGGCAGCGCCGGGCCGAGCAGTTCGCGGCTGGCACTGAGCAGGATCGGGTTGTTGCGGGTGTCGCGCGCGTCCACCGACTCGATCCGGATCCGCGGATCGCCGTTCGCGATCACCCGGAAGGTGACCGTGGCCAGCGTCCCGTCGCCGATCACGCCGCGGCCCTCACCCAGCACCGCGATGTCCACCGCACCCGGCTCGGGCGACAGCGCCACGCCGTTCAGCGTCAGCAGCAGGTCCCCCGCCGCCTGGCCGACCGGCTCGACCACCGTCGCATCCCAGCTCAACCGCGCCGAGACCGCCTGCACCAGCCCGGTGCCCTGCATGCGCAGCGGCACCGTCAGCAGCGCGCCCATCGTCACCGCATCGGGCGACTGCAGCACCAGCGCATCGGTCGCCGCCGGCGTCAGCCCCGTCGCCGCCACCGGCGGACGGGCCACCACGGCCGACGTCGTCACCGTCCCGAAGTTGATGGCGAACATCACCAGGTCTTCGAAGTTGATGCGGTCGTCGGTCAGCGGCCGGCCGTCCACGTAGTGCGTCGTGGTCGGGCCGACGTCCAGGTAGGCGTAGGTGGCGCCGACGTGCGCGAGCGTGGTGCCGTAGTGCGCGCCCAGCTCGGAGATGTCCTCCTCCTGCACGAGGTTGTCACCCAGCCCGTGGATGGTGCCGTCGGTCACGTCGCCGAGGTGGTAGTCGAGCGTCCCGATCGTCATCGCCGAGGGCGTCGAGATGTCACCGCAGGCGTTCACCGCGTAGACGACGTAGTACCAGAAGTCGCGGTAGGGCGGCTGGTCCGTCCCGCCCTGCACCGTCACGCCGGTCTCCACCCAGCCGGCTCCCGGCGGATAGGCGGTCGGGGCGGTCGGCGCCGCGCCGCCGTCGTCGTCGTACTCGGGATAGTGGCCGAAGGCCGCCCGGTAGATCCTGTAGCTCACCGCCCCGGCCGGCGGCGTGAAGTAGATGGTGATGCCGGTGGTGTCGCCGGCCGCGTTCCCGGTCCGCACCTGCGCGGCCGAGACCGTGGTGGGCACGCCGATGGTCTGCGGCGCGTTGGTCACCGTGAGTCCGAACTCGTTGCTGGTGCCGGTCTCACCCGTCGCCGAGGTCGCCGTCAGCGCGAACGGCCCGTAGCTGCCGGCGTCCGTGCAGCCCGGGGCGAAGCTGATCGCGCCCGTGCCGCTGCTGAACGTCGCCCAGGTCGGCAGCGCCCCCGTCGTCACCGCCCACGTCAGCACGCTCGAGGCGCAGTCCGTCGTGCCCGCCGACGGCGTCACCGTCAGGCTCGACATCTCCGCCACCGTCTGCGACGCGCCGATCGCCGCCACCGTCACCGTCCCCGCCAGGTGCGTCACCTGGATCGTGAACGGGTTGCTCGTCCCCACCTCACCCGTCGTCGCCGTCGCCGTCAGCACGTACGGTCCGTACGTCCCCACCTGCCCGCACGCCGGCGTCCAGGTGATCTGCCCCGTCGTGCTGCTGAACGTCGCCCCGCCCGGCAGCGAGTCCGCCGACCACGTCAGCGTCCCCACCGACGGCGACGTCGTCGCCGACGGCGTGATCGTCAGCGCGGACTTCTCCACCACCGTCTGCGGCGTCGGGATCGCCGCCACCGTCACCGTCCCCGCCAGGTGCGTCACCTGGATCGTGAACGGGTTGCTCGTCCCCACCTCGCCGGTTGCCGCCGTCGCCGTCAGCACGAACGGCCCGTACGTCCCGGCGGTCCCGTAGCCTGGGTGCGCGGTGATCGCCCCCGTCGCCGGGCTGAAGCCCGCCCAGCCCGGCAGTGTGCCCGTCGTCACCGACCAGGTCAGCGTGCCCGCGCAGGACGTGGCGCTCGCCGACGGCGTGATCGTCAGCGTGGACTGCTCTTCCACCGTCTGCGGCGTCGGGATCGCCGCCACCGTCACCGTCCCCGCCTTGTGCGTGACCGTGAGATTGAAGGCGTTGCTCGCCCCGACCTCGCCCGTCGCCGAGGTCGCGGTCAGCACGAACGGCCCGTAGCCGCCGGCATCGCCGCAGCCCGGCGCGAAGCTGATCGCGCCCGTGCCGCTATTGAACGTCGCCCAGGTCGGCAGCGTGCCCGTCGTGACCGACCAGGTCAGCACGCTCGAGGCGCAGTCCGTCGTGATCGCCGAGGGCGTCACCGTCAGCGTGGACTGCTCCTCCACCGCCTGCGGCGTCGTGATCGCCGCCACCGTCACCGTGCCCGTCTTGTGCGTGACCGTGAGGCCGAAGGAGTTGCTGGCCCCGCTCTCACCCGTCGCCGAGGTCGCGGTCAGCACGAACGGCCCGTAGCTGCCGGCATCGCCGCAGCCCGGTGCGAACGTGATCGCGCCCGTGCCGCTGCTGAACGTCGCCCAGGTCGGCAGCGTGCCCGTCGTGACCGACCAGGTCAGCACGCTCGAGGCGCAGTCCGTCGTGATCGCCGAGGGCGTCACCGTCAGCGTGGACTGCTCCTCCACCGCCTGCGGCGTCGTGATCGCTGCCACCGTCACCGTGCCCGTCTTGTGCGTGACGTTGATCGAGAAGTCGGCGGTACCGCTGTAGCTCTGCCCGCCGGCCGCCGTCACGGTGGCGGTCAGCGTGAAGGGACCGTAGGTCCCGACCTGGCCGCAGTCGGGCGTCCAGGTGATCTGACCCGTCGTGCCGCTGAACGCCGCACCGCTCGGCAGCGCCGCGCCGCTCAGCGTCCAGGTCGGCGTCAGGCCCGCCGCGCAGCCCGCCAGGCTCACGCCCGGCGCGGCCATCGCCAGCGCGCTCTTCTCCTCCACCGTGTAGGGACTCGTGATCCCCGTCACCGCCACCGTGCCCGGCGTGTCGGTGACCAGGATCGAGAACGCCTCGGTGTCCGACTCCCCGCTGGCCGCCGTCGCCGTGAGCGTGAACGGTCCGTAGCTGCCGGCCTGGCTGCAGTCCGGCGTCCAAACGATCTGCCCGCTCGTGCCGCTGAACGTCGCCCCGGCCGGCAACGCCGGGGTGATGCTCCAGGCGGCCGGCCCCTCGGCGCAGTCGCTGAGCGTCAGGTCCGGCGTGATGGTCAGGGTCGCCAGCTCGGCCACCGTCGCATCGGCGATGTCGGCGATCGCCACCGGCGTCGCGTCGAAGTGGATCACCGCCG
>CAYNPF010000104.1:2685-7814 GCA_964398895.1 uncultured bacterium | reverse complement strand
CGGGCCCTCGAAGTAGACGACGCGACCGCCCTCGGCTTCGGCGCGCTTCCAGACGGCGTCGAGCTCCGGGTGCGTGACGCGGATGGCGCGGTGGGTCGAACCGGAGTCGAACCACACGTCGAGGATGTCGGTCTCGCGACGGAACGGGCCGTCGGCGCCGCAGGCGGGGCAGGTCATCCCCGCCGGCACGAACTCGGCGCCGTCGCCCTCGTACCAGGCGTCGGAGCCCTTTGCCCGCGTGACCTCGACCGCGTGCCGCATGACCTGCTCGTCGAGGAAGGCGTGGCCGCAGCGCTCGCAGTACAGGGCGGGGATGCCGACGCCCCAACTACGCTGGCGCGACAGGCACCAGTCGGGGCGGCCGCGCACCGACTCGCGGATGCGGTTCTGCGAGGAGGCCGGATCCCAGCGCACGCCCTCGATGGCGGCCAGCGCCCGGTCGCGATGCGGGGTCGCGCCGTCCGGCGCGTGGTCAATGACCATGAACCACTGGTCGGTGGCGCGGAAGATCACCGGCTGGTGGCAGCGCCAGCAGTGCGGGTAGGAGTGGGTGAAGCTCGACGCGCCCAGCAGTCGCCCCTTCTCCCTCAGCCACGCCACGATATCGTCGTTCACCTCGAGCACGCTGCGCCCGGTGAAGGGCTCGGTACCGGCGGTGAAGCGGCCGGCCTCGTCCACCGGGCAGAGGATCTCCAGCCCCTCGCGCTGGCCGACGAGGAAGTCCTCCTTGCCGTGGCCGGGTGCGGAATGCACCAGGCCGGTGCCGTCCTCCATGCTGACGAAGGGCATGCCGTCCACGACGCGCGAGTCGTGGCCCCAGGGGCCCTCGAAGACCGAGCCGACCAGGTCGCGCCCGCGCAGGCGCTCCTCGACGGCGGCGTCGGTCCAGCCGACCGCCTGGGCCACGGCCCCGAGCCGGGCGGTGGCCACGATCCAGTGGCGCCCGGCGCCGCGCACGACGCCGTACTCGGCGTCGGGGTCCACCATCAGGGCCACGTTGGCCGGCAGGGTCCAGGGTGTGGTCGTCCAGGCCACCGCCGCCACCTGCGGCCACTTCGCCAGCGCCCCGGTCGCATCGCGGCGCAGGGGGAAGGGCACGAAGATGGAGGGTGAGGGATCGTCCTGGTACTCGATCTCCGCCTCGGCCAGCGCCGTGCGGTCGGTCGGGCACCAGTGGATCGAGCGCAGGCCGCGCTGCATGAAGCCGCGCGCGGCGAGGGCCGCGAAGGACTCGAGGATGGCGGCCTCGAACGCCGTGTCCATGGTCAGGTACGGGTGCTCCCACTCGCCCCAGCCGCCCAGACGCTCGAACTCGCCGCGCTGCACGTCCACCCAGTGGGCGGCGTACTCGCGACAGCGCCTGCGCAGGGTGATGCGGTCGGGGGTGAGCTTCTTCTCGCGGAACTCGGCGGCCACGCGGATCTCGATCGGCATGCCGTGGTTGTCCCAGCCGGGCACGTAGGGCGCGTCGAAGCCCATCAACGAGGCCTGGCGGACCGCGGCGTCCTTCCAGATCTTGTTGGCGGCGGTGCCCATGTGCAGGTGGCCGTTCGAGTAGGGCGGGCCGTCGTGCAGCAGCCACACCGGCCGTCCGGCGCGGGCCTCGCGGAGCTTGCGGTAGAGCCCGCGCTCGTTCCACCAGGCCAGCCGCGCCGGCTCCCGCTCGAGCAGGTTGGCCTTCATGGGGAACTCGGTCCGCGGCAGGTTCAGCGTGTCGCGATAGCCGGCCATCCATCTCCTCCGTCGTTGACGGGTCCAGTCCCGAAAAGCGAAAGCCCCGACGCGTGTTCGCGTCGGGGCGGAAGGTCCGCGGTGCCACCCGACTTCGCCCCGGCCTCGCGGTCGGAGCCTCGGGAGCCGCAGCGCGGCTCCGGCCCACTCACGCGGGGCGTGCGGTCGCGCCTACCAGGCGGGGCCGCGTTCCCTCAGGAACCCGGTGCCCGCCGTTCGGGCGGCGGCTCGGGGGTGATCTTCGGCGCACGCGTTGGTGCCGGGCTCACACCGTCCCCGGCTCGCTGGTACGCGCTGCGCGCCTACTCGTCCCCGTCATCGCCTTCGAGGGCCGGGACGTTGCCACGCCCGCGGCGCGCGGTCAAGCGCGCAGGCGGCCCGTTGTGCTCCGGTCGGTCAGCGTCGGGTGCCCTCGCGGGGCAGTGGCCCCGCCGCCCGGGCAGCGAGGTCGGCGAGCAGCATGCAGGCGTCCGCCAGCGTGGGGGGGCGCCGGAAGCC
Organism: uncultured bacterium; assembly: GCA_964398895.1. Taxonomy (GTDB): domain Bacteria; phylum Eisenbacteria; class RBG-16-71-46; order RBG-16-71-46; family RBG-16-71-46; genus JANXPZ01. The sequence goes on along the minus strand of CAYNPF010000104.1, from coordinate 5,585 downwards.
GCGCAGCGACGTCGAATCGGCGGACGGATTGGCCACGTGGAAGCGCGTCTCGCAGGCGGCCCGGTGCGCGTCGGCGCCGACCGGAGGTGGTGGGAGCCGCGTGCCGTCCCCGCCGAGCCGGGCGAGGTCGCGGCCCATCTCGCCCCAGGCCACGTGTCCCTGGGAGAGAGCGCGCGAGGCCCCGGGCAGCAGGCCGCGCTCGGTCAGCATCTCGGCCAGCGCCATGGCCGTCCGCGGCGGCGAGAGCAGGGGCAGGCAGGCAGCCCGCGCCAGCATGCGCTGCCACTCGGCGGGGCGGAGCTCGGCGCTCGCGTCCGCTCCATCCTCGATCAGGCCGGCCCGGTCGGCCCAGTCGAGATAGACGGCCGTGCCCGTCGTGTCGGCGAGGTGTCCCGGCAGCCGGCCCGACAAGAAGTGGATGGGATCCACGGCGCGGGCGTGCTCCCAGCGCTGGCCGGGATCGCCGGCCAGGCGCACCTCGAAGTGGAGATGGTCGGTGCTCGCTCGCCCGCTGTGACCCACCGCGGCGAGCACGTCACCCGCCCAGACGCGCCGGCCCTCCTGCACCCGGATCGAACCGGGCTGCAGGTGGGCGTAGACGCTGTAGGCGAGGTCGCCCTCGCGCAGGTGGTGGGCGAGGACGACGTAGACGCCGTAGCCGCTGCCATCGGAGCCGTCCCGCGTGGCCACCACGAGGCCGTGGGCGGCGGCGCGCACCGGGTCGCCGGCGCGGCCGTTGCCGAGGTCCGCCCCCTCGTGCGGACGGACGCCCCGCTTCGCCGGGGTGAAGCCGCGCAGCAGACGCCAGGGTGGTGTGCCGTCGGTGGTGGGGCGGGAGAAGTCCATCTCGCCGCCCAGCGGCCAGACCCAGGCGCCCGACCAGGGCCAGACGGACAGCTCGGTGTCGTCCACGGGCAGGAGTCCGGCCAGGGGCAGGGGGTCGGCGGCGGTGAGACGCGGTGCGGCCGGCGCGAGTGCGATCGCCAGCGCCACGGCGGCCCCGAGGGCCGCCAGGGCCGATGGCCGCCGGGACCTCAGCGGAGCACCACCAGGTGCTGCACCGGCGACGACGCTCCCGGCAGGCGCACGAAGTAGACGCCCGGGTGCCACGAGCGGGTCACGTCCGCGCCGAGCCGGCCGTGGAGGATGCCACCCTGCGCGACCGCGATGGCGCCGCCCACGTGCCGGCCGGCGAGGTCGAAGACCTCCACGCGACCGTCGGCGCCCCCGCGACCGCCGGGCTGCTCCGCGGCGGACCAGACGATCTCCACGGATTGCCCGGCGCGTATCGGGTTCGGCAGCAGGGCCACGCGGGTCGGTGCGGCGGCCGGGGCGTCGGGCATCTCCACCGCCGCCGGGTGATCGGTCACGCGGCGGCGTTCCATGAGCCTCGGCATGGACCCATCGAGGGCGCGGTAGACGAGCAGGACGTCATTGGCCGACAGGGGCAGGGCGGTGGGCTGGTAGGCCGCGTAGCCGGCCGGCGAGATGTCCGTGCTGAAGGCGTCCCAGTCGCTCGTCGGACGCCGGCGCCGGTAGCGGACCTGCGGCGCCCCGTTCACCGTGCGCTCGTAGACAACGTGCAGACTCCCGTCGTCGCCGAGATTCACGCGGGCGCGGCTGATCGTGTTCGCGCTGCTCTCGATCATGGTGTCGGGCTGGACGCAGCCGCCCGAAGCCAGCCGGTGCTGGTAGTGGACCTCGGTCGCGGCCGAGCGGCTCTCCAGCCAGACGCTGTGGAGGTCCCCGTTGGGAGCCACCACGCTGGAGACCCACGTCTGCGGGAAGCTGCTGTACGGGGTGAATCCCAGAGGCGGCCCGGGCACCGAGTCCACCGGGCATCGTGCGTACCGGATGGTGGACGGCCAGCTCGTGTCGTCCACCCAGGTCACCTGGGCCTCGCCGCCGGGCAGGACGATGACCGATGGGCTCGAGGGATACGTCGCCCCGGTGGAGAGCACGCAGGACTGACCGATCGGGGAAAGATAGGGGAAGCGCAGGTAACGGACCTGGGGCACGTCCTGGCCCACCATGATCCAGGCGACATGCACGATCCCCCGGCTGTCGGCACCGATGCTGGGGGAGCGATGTTCGCCGGCGCCGGTGTCCAGCACCTGCTCCGCCGTCCAGGCGCCCCGCACCCGCGCCCGGTAGTAGACCCGTGGCGAGCCGATGCGCGTGTCCGTCCACGCGAGCACGAGGTCGTTGTCGCCGAGCCGCCCGAGCGCGGGCTCGTAGGCGTTCCCCGGCGAGTCCGTGACGTCCACTCCCGCGTCCCACGCGTCCCCGGTGCGGGTGCGCAACACCACCTGCAGGCGTCCGGAGCGGGACTCGCTGCACACGGTGTAGACCGTCCCATCGGCGGTGCGCAGCGTGCTCTGCGCCGAAGTCAGGGCGTCCGTCGGGGCGTAGGAGCCCTCGGTGACGTCCCGGGCCGCCTGCCAGCCGGTCGCGCGCACCTGCGCCGTGCAGCCGAAGCCGTCCGAGGTCCCGTGGATGTCGAGGAGCCCCACGTTCATCGGATGACCGGAGAAGCTCAGGGTGTTGGGGGCGGTCATGTCGTCGAAGACGAAGGTCTGGCCGGAGGCACCCGGGAACGGGTCCCCCGTGTCCCCCCGGTTGATTCCCGTGGTGAGGTCGTGCCCGCCGTGGGCCTCGACGACGACGAGGCCGGGGGTGAGCCCGGAGTTCACCCGGTTGCCCGCGATGCCACTGTTGATCACGTCGTCGTTCACGTGGGTGACGATCAGGCCGTCGGCCGGCAGCTTGCGGTCGAAGCCCTCGCGGCGCCGCGCCTCGACCAGGTAGTGCTCGGGTGCGTTCTCGCCCTGGAACGAGAGCTCGAGCACCTGCAGGCCCTCCTGGATGGGCGCGAGCGTGACCGGCGTGTCCTCGGAGGG
>CAYNPF010000104.1:0-2675 GCA_964398895.1 uncultured bacterium | reverse complement strand
GGAACCAGGGCCCGCGCCCAGCCGAGGTAGAGCGAGACCCATGCCCCCGGGTGGCTCGGGTACTCGGGCGAGTGGTTGTTACCGCCCCAGCCACCCGAACCCATGAGCGACCAGCAGCCGGGCCCGATGTTGATCCGGCCGCCATCGCGCACGTCGTAGAGGTCCGGCAGTCCGAGGGCGTGCCCGAATTCGTGGCAGTACACACCGATCTCGCTGATGCCACCGGCGTGGAACGGGGACAACTCGGGCAGCATGGTGAAACGGTTGATCCGGATGTAGCGGGTCGTGGACCCCGGCACCAGGTCGGTGGTGACGAAGGACGTGGAGTGACTCCAACTGGTGAGGCTCGACGTCACGCTCCACAGGTCGTTGTGGTCCGCGGAGGCCTCGCCGCCGACACCGGCATGCACGACCCAGAGCATGTCCACGTATCCGTCGCCGTTGAGATCGTAGTCCGACCAGTTCACCTGGGCGGCGCAGGAGTCCAGCGCCTCCCGCACCAGGCCGCAGGCGTTGCGGGGCGTGGAGGTCCAACTCAGGCCCCAGGAGTTGAAGCCGTAGTAGGCTCGGGCGCTGTCCGCATGCACGACACCCACGACCTCACCGACCACGTTCAACTGCCCGCCCGAGGCCCATTGATAGTAGTCGTGGACGGAGCCGGTGGCCGTCGCGCCCGTGGAGTCGAACAACATGGAGTCGAACGCCGCCGCGCTGTGGGTCAGCGGCATGTCGGAGTAGGAGACGATGATGACCGGGATGCGCCAGGCCGACTGCACCGAGCTGACCTCGAGCCCGCCGGGACGCTCCGGGACGGCGAACAGTCCTTCGCGGAAGGCGGCGGACACCTCGGTGGGCACGGGGTTCCCGGGCAGTGGGGGCATCGTGGCGAGGCCCGGGGAGGCCGACAGGGCGAGGCCGCCGATGAGCCAGAGGATATGGGAGAAGCCGGCGCGGGATCGGGACACGGGTACCTGTTGGACCAGACGACAGCATGAGGGGTGAACGGCCCCGGTCGCGACCCGATCATCTTCGGCGCTGGGGCCACGCCCGGTCAAGAGGCGACTGCAGGGCCGTGGGGCTGGCCACGGGCGCGGGACGGCTGGGTGGGGGCATTCTGCTGTGCTAACTTGCCGCCGTCCATCGCGATCGGGGGGCACTCGAGCGGGTGCGGGCGTCGGTGCTCCCCGGGCCGCACGGGGCCGCATCGAGTTCCCTGGGGAGCCGGAACGTGCTCGAGGCCGGGGCGGGGGGAGAGCGGGGATCTCGTCAGGGCGGGAACCGGGGGTGGCCATGACTGAACGCGTCGTTGATCGAGGGGTCGCAACGATGGCCGGAAAGCGGGGCCGCCGCGACACCAGTCGGGTCTCGCGCAGCGGCCGTGGGCGGGACGGCGAGCCGCGACCCACAGGACCCGGGGGGCGCGGGACCCGGCTCACCCACGGAGTCGTCTCGACCGCCTACCTGGACGTGCGAAGGAGGCCCGGGCACGGCCGGGAGCTCACCAGCCAGCTCCTGCTGGGTGAGGTCGTCCTCGTCCTGGGGAGCCGGAGCGGCGGCGCCTGGCTGCACGTCGAGTGCGTGGCGGACGGCTACCGCGGCTGGGTCCGCGAGGGGGGACTCGTCCTCGTGGCCCGCCCTCGGGCGATGTCCTGGGTGGCGAAGGCCGGCGCGCGGGTGGGTGTGCCGACCGCCGAGGTGAGGGCCAGGCCGGGTGACGGCGTGCTCGTCAGTCCCCTGTTCCTCAACAGTCGCGTGATCGTCACGGGGCGCCGCGGTCCGTGGAGCCGTGTCGAGTTGCCGGACGGCCGCCGCGGCTGGCTCCCGGGTCGGGCGCTGGCCGGGCCAGACGAGCGTCCGAGTCTGCTCGAGCGGGTCACCTCGCTCCTGGGTGTTCCCTATCACTGGGGCGGGCGTACGCCGGCGGGCTTCGATTGCTCCGGTTTCACCCAGCAGGTTCTGGCCGAGCAGGGAATCCGACTGCCACGGGACGCCGTGCGGCAGATGAGGGCCTGCCGGCGGTTGCGGGAGCGCGAGGAACCCGCTCCCGGGGACCTCGTCTTCTTCGGGGCACCCGGACGACCGATCGGGCATGTGGGCATCGGGCTGGGCGGAGGCTACTTTGCTCACTGCCGCGGCATGGTGAGGATCGGCTCCTGCGAGCCACGTAACGTGCTGTGGGACAGCGGACTATGGCAGATGTTCCGCGGGTGGTTCAGGCCTGATGAGCCCGGTAAGCCGGCAGGCCTCCACGCCCACGGTGAACACACCGCGCCCGGTGGCTTCGCGCCGGCCCAGCGAGCCGCCCAGCGCGATCGGCTTGCCGGTCACGACGCCGGTGGCGGTGGCGCCCTCGTTCATCGAGTAGGTGTCCATCATCCAGGCCATGGTCTGCTCGTTGGTGTTGACGTCCGGCGCGGGGATGTCCTTGTTCGGGCCGATGATGATGCCGATTTCGCTGGTGTAGCGGCGCGTGACGCGTTCGAGCTCACCCAGCGAGAGCTTGCGCGGATCGACGCGGATGCCGCCCTTGGCGCCGCCGTAGGGCACGTTGACGGCGGCGTTCTTGATCGACATCCAGGCCGACAGCGCCATCACCTCCGACAGCGTCACGTCCTGGTGAAAGCGCACGCCGCCCTTGCCGGGGCCGCGGCTCAGGTTGTGCTGCACGCGGTAGC
>CAYNPF010000103.1:0-7865 GCA_964398895.1 uncultured bacterium | reverse complement strand
TTCTTGCCGTCCTTCTTCAGCTCCTCGATGGTCTCGCGCCGCTTCTTGGCATAGCGCTGCAGGACCTCGATCTCCTCGTCGCGGCCGAGCCCGGCATCCCTGGTCTTCTTGGTCTTCGCCTCCATGAGCGCCGCCTTCAGCATGCGCAGCGTGCTCAGCGTGGCGGCGTCGCGGGCCTTCATCGCCGCGGTCATGTCCTGCTGGATCTGCTCGAGGATCGAGGTCTCGCTCATGCCGGCTCCCCGGCCGTCTCGCGCGCGAAGGCACGGACGGCGCCCTGGAAGATGTCGAGCGCGGCGGCCAAAGCCCCGGGCTCCCCGCCCAGGGCGATGCGCGCGCCGCGCGGTTCCCCGAAGAAACGTCCCGGAACGACGCACAGCCCGAAGCGCTCCGCCGCGAAGGCGGTGAACGCATCGCCGGCCGCGGGCCCCGGGAAGTGGACGAAGGTGGTGGTTCCACGCGAGGCGACGCCGGCGTCGCAGGGCAGGCCCGCGACCGCCGCCCGCCAGCGCTCGTGGTTGGCGGCCAGCAGCGCGCGCCCGCGCACCCGCAGGCCGTCGAGGTGCGGCAGCAGCGCCAGCGCCAGCTCGAGCGACGGCCCCGCCGGCTCGACCGAGAGCGCGTCCTGTACCGCCGCGGCCGCGGCCAGCGCCGCCGGCGGACCGGCGGCCCAGCCGATGCGCAGGCTGCCGAGACCGTACGACTTGGTAAACGTGGAGGTCGTCACCCAGCGGGGCGAGCGCGAGGCGAGCGTGCCGGTCGGCCGCTCCCCGGCGTCGCGGAAGGTCTCGTCGCAGGCCAGCCATAGATCCCGGCGCCCGGCCAGCTCGGTGAGCGCGTCCACGTCGCCGTCGTCCAGCGCGACGCCGCTGGGGTTGTGCAGGTCGGTGAACATCACCAGCCGCGTGGCCGGCGAGAGCGCCGCCTCCACCGCCGCGGCCACGCCGCCGTAGGCGTGGCGACGACGCCGGAGGAAGGGCCGCACGCGCAGGCCGAACAGCGCCGCGGCCACGCGGTGCGGCTCGTAGCCCGGCGATTCGACCAGCGCCTCCTCGCCCGGGCCCAGCAGCCCGGCGAGGACGCAGGCGTTGGCCTCGCTCGCCCCCGCCGTCACCAGCACGCGTCCGCCCGGCGCGCCCAGCCGCTCCCCCAGCGCCCGCTCCAGCGCCGGCACGAGATCGCCGGGCGAGGCGGTCCCCGCCCGGTGCGGCAGGCCGAGGGCCGCGAGATCGGGCGTCGCGACGGCGCTGTCGGCCAGGCTGTGCGACCAGCGGCCGTGGCCGGCCTTGCTCCAGGCGAGGTGCTCCGATCGCGGACGGGCCATGGGCCGCAGAATAGCACGGCGGCCGGCCCGTCCGGAGCCGGCCGCCGCGGACGACGCGGGCTCAGTAGCTGTGCTCGTCCAGCTTCACCGGGCCCCGGAACCGCGAGTAGATGTAGATGGTGTAGCCGATCACGACCGGCATGCCGACCAGCGCGATCACCAGCATGACGGTGAGCGAGAGCGGCGTCGAGGCGGCGTTGGCGATGGTCAACGACTCGCCCATCCCCCGCGCCGGCACCAGGTCCGGGTAGAGCCCGAGGCCGACGGTGGCCAGCAGCAGGGCCGTGCCGGTGGAGGAGGCGAGCATGGCCAGCGCCGGGCGCCGCCGGGCGAGCAGCACGCGGAAGACGATCATGGCCGCGACGAACAGCAGCGGCACCGCCCAGGCGAGCGGGTTCGCGAACGCCCGCCACAGCCGCGGCACGGCGAAGCGCGAGACGATCGTGGCCACCAGCCACAGTACCAGCAGGGCGATCCAGGCCGTCGCCGCCCGGGAGCGGGCGCGCTCGCGCACCTCGCCCTCGGTCTTCAGGGCCAGCCACGCCGCGCCCTGCACCAGGAACAGCGCCACCGTCGTGAGCCCGACCAGCAACGCGAAGGGGTTGAGCAGGCCGAGGAACGTGCCGGCGTAGTCCTGCCCGGCGTCGAGCGGCACGCCGTAGAGGATGTTGCCCAGCGCCACGCCGAAGAGCAGCGAGGGCAGCAGCGAGGAGACCGCGAAGGCCGCGTCCCAGCCGCCGCGCCAGCGCGGATCGGGCAGCTTGCCGCGGAACTCGAGGCAGACCGCGCGCACGATCAGCGCCGCCAGCAGCAGCATCAGCGCCAGGTAGAAGCCCGAGAACACCGTGGCGTAGACCTTCGGGAAGGCGGCGAAGATCGCCCCGCCGCCGAGCAGCAGGTAGACCTCGTTGCCGTCCCAGACCGGAGCGATGGCGTTGATGACCTGGCGCCGCTCGCCGTCGTCCTTCGCCACGCACGGATGCAGCATCCCCACCCCGAGGTCGAAGCCGTCGAGGATGGCGTAGCCGGCCAGCAGCACGCCGACCAGGAGGAACCAGGTGGTCTCAAGCATCAGCATGGCGCACCTCCTCCTCGCCGCCGGTCCGCGGCCCGTGGAGCACCTCCCGTCGCAGCAGGAACAACCAGAGCAGTCCCAGCACGAGGTAGAGGGCGCCGAACAGCACCAGCGAGAAGACGATCGCCGGGCCGCCGACCACCTTCGAGACCGCGTCGCGGGTGCGCATCAGGTCCTGCACGATCCACGGCTGCCGGCCGACCTCGGCCGCCACCCAGCCGAGCTGGATGGCGATCATCGGCAGCGGGATGGACCAGAAGGCGATCCGCTGCCACCAGCGCGCCTCCTCCAGCCGCCCGCGCCACAGCAGCCACAGCCCGAGCAGCGCGATCAGCAGCATCAGCCCTCCGAGGATCACCATGTGGTGGAAGGCCAGGAAGGGAATGGCCAGCGGCGGCCAGTCCCGCGGCGGGAAGTCGCGCAGCCCGCGCACCCGCGCCGAGAAGTCGCCGAAGGCCAGCGCCGAGGCGGCGCGGGGCAGCGTGATTGCCGGCCCCGGGCGCGGCCCCTGTGGCGTGGGCGGCAGCATGAAGACCACCAGCGGAGCGCCGTTCTGCGTGTCGAACAGGCCCTCGATCGCGGCGAACTTGACCGGCTGGGTCCGGGCCACCTGCTTGGCGTGGAAGTCGCCGGTGGCGACGTTGAGCAGGCAGCCCACCAGCATCATCACCGTGCCCAGCTTGAGCGAGACGCGCGCGACGTCCGAGCGGCGCCCCCGCAGGTAATACCAGGCGGCGATGCCGGCCATGAGGAAGGCGCCCATCGTCCAGCAGGCGGCGGTGGTGTGGAGGAAGCGCGGCCAGGTCGAGGCGTTGAACACCGCGGCGCCGAAGTCGGTCAGTACGGCGCGCCCGCCCTCGACGCGGAAGCCGGCCGGCGTCTGCATCCACGAGTTGGCGACGATGATCCAGAAGGCCGAGAGCAGGGTGCCCAGCGCGACCATCAGCGAGGCGAACCAGCGCACGAAGGAGGAGATGCGCTTGCGCCCGAAGAGCAGCAGACCGATGAAGCCCGATTCGAGGAAGAAGGCGAACGTGCCCTCGGCGGCCAGCGGGGCGCCGAAGATGTCGCCGACGAAGCGCGAGTAGGCCGCCCAGTTGGTGCCGAACTCGAACTCCATGACGATGCCCGTCGCCACGCCCACGACGAAGGTCACGGCGAACAGGCCCAGCCAGAAGTCCGAGGCTCGCCGGTAGACGTCCTTCCCCGTGCGCCAGCGCGCGGTCTCGAGCAGGAAGACGAGGGTGGCCAGCCCGATGCTGATGGGCGGGAACAGGAAGTGGAACATCACGGTCAGGGAGAACTGCAACCGTGCCAGCCAGACGACGTCCATGGACCCTCCCGGCGGTGCTTCGTCACCCTGGAATGCGGAGCCGCGGCCGCGGGCAAACTAGCACAGGCTCCGGGGGCCCGACGAGGGGGAAACGCGGGCGGACCCGCCCCCGCGCCGTGCACGGGCCTCGCGCCGCGCCCGGCGGCACGGTGGTACGATCCGGGACACAGCCGCGCATCCGGCGGGCGCCCCCGGCGCCCGGACGCACGCTCACGCCGGGGACAGGCCGCCGGACCGGGATGACACCACGAATGGAGACGCGACACCGATGAACTCGACCGCCCCGGGGCTCGCACGCGTCCTCGGCCGGCACGCCGCCTTCGCCCTGGCCCTGGCGGCGGCGCTGGCGCTGCGCGTGGCGGTGGCGGTCGCCTATCGGCCGGCGCTGATGTTCTACGGCGACTCGTTCCAGTACCTCGCCAATGCCCACCCGCTCTCCTTCTACGCGTTCCGTCCGGTGGGCTACTCGGTGTTCCTCTCCCCCTTCCTCCGGCTCGGGGCGCTGGGCTGGGTCGCGCCGCTCCAGCACGCGCTGGCCCTGGCGCTGGCGGTCGGCCTGTACGCCCTGCTGCTGCGCGTGCGCGTCCCGCGGCTCGTGGCGTTGATCGCGACGCTGCCGCTGCTCTTCGACGGACTGCAGCTCGCCCTCGAGCAGTTCCTCATGGCCGACGTGCTGTTCGAGGCGCTGCTGGCGGCCGCCTTCGGCCTCCTCCTGCTGCGTCCGCGCGTGAGCGCGTCGGTGGCCGCGCTCGCCGGCGGGCTGGCGGCGCTGGCGGCGATCACCCGCACGGTGGGGCTCGCCCTCCTGCCGGTCGTGCTGGTCCTCGCCTGGCTGCGGGCCCGGGACGGCCGCGTGCGGGCCGTGGCGCTCGTGGCGATGCTCCTGCCACTGCTGCTGCATGTGGCCTGGTGCTCCCAGCAGAGCGGTCGCTTCCCGCCGCCCGCGCGCGGCGGCTTCTACCTCTACGGGCGCGTGAGCACCTTCGCGCAGGCCCGGGGCGCCGATCCCGGCGATCCCGAGCGGGCGCTGTACGACCCGCGGCCCCCGGCCGAGCGGCCGAACGCCAACTTCTACGTCTGGGACCACGGCTCGCCCGCCGAACGGCTGCGCGCCGCGCATCCGTCGGAGGACGAACGCGACGCCATCCTCGCGCGCTTCGCCCGCCGCGTGATCGCCGGGCAACCCGGGGACTACGCCCGCCTGATCGCCGGCGACCTGGCCCACGACTTCGCCTGGACGCGCCGCACCGGCGTGCAGGACGAACCGTTCGAGATGTGGCGCCTGCCGCTGAGCGTGCCCGTGGACCGGCACGTCTTCCTCGGTGCCGCGCCGAGCCTCGCCGCCCTCGCGTCACCCCCGCCGCAACCGTCGGCGGAACTGGCGCCCCGGCTGCGCCGCTACGCCGACGCCGCCGCGACCCCGGGCCCCCTGCTGGCCCTGGCCGTGCTGATCGGGCTGGCCGCCCCGCTTCTGCACCGCCGGCGATCGGACCGCCCGGCGGCCACCGGGGCCGTCGCCCTCGCGCTCGCCGCTCTGGTCTCGCTGCTCGTGCCCGCCGCGACGGTGATGTTCGACTACCGCTACCTGCTGCCGGCGCTCGTGCTGGCCCCCGCCGCCGCGGCCCTGGCCTTCGCCCGCGGACCGGAGGCGGCCAACCGCTAGGCCGGACCATTCATGAGCCTGCAGCCCCGGCTCGCGGTTCATGAGTAGCCCGGGCCGGGCCGGAGGCGGCTGCCCCCTACACCACCAGCATCGCGTCGCCGCAGGAGTAGAAGCGCTCGGCGACAGCATGCGCTATTCCCCCGCTTCCTGACACCCTATGGGCCTAGCCTCACCATACGAGCCGTTGCAGTTACAGACCCTTGAGACAACCTGATGAAATAGACACCTGCTGGCTGATTCTCCATCGGGACCATCCGGACCGACACTCCTGGAGGCGTCCACCGGCGCTCGAGCACAAGCACACGCCGTCCGCTCAGGTCGTAGACCGCCCCCCAGCTCTCCGCGCCACTCTCCGCCGTCACCTCCAGGCCGAGTGTTCCCCGTGTTGGCACCTCGAGCACTCGCACAAGGAGCGGATGCGCGGGAGATACTGCCACCCTTGCAACATCCGTCGTTCCGCCAGCGACACCGAGACTGTCGCCAGGCTCCAAACCGACAACCACGTGCCCATAGTCCTGTACCGACTGCGTGAAGAGCGTTCCAGACGGTCCAATGTACCGGAGCCCGCGGCTCTCATAGCTGCCACTGACGCCGCCGATCGCCTTTCCGCTACTCGACTGGCTCACAATCTTCACGTCACTGTACGGGGCCTTCTCGTAGGGCGTCGGGTACAGGTAGGTGAAGTCGTAGTCGACTCCCAACACCACCATACTCGCGCTTGCGAAGTTCTCGTACCATGGGGGCTCGAACGCTTCCCATGCCTCGCCGTTCCAGTACTCTCCCGCCGCATGCAACTGCGCCGTGGCGAACGGCGCCGGCTCCAACACCCCCCCCAACGGCACCGCACCTGTGAGCAGACAGCGCGCCGGCACACCATATTTCCTGAGCAGAGCGCACTGTAGCGTCACGAGGTCGTCGCAGTCCCCGTACCGATCGCTCCACACACTGCTTGCCGTTCTCTGCGGGGCCCACGGGGACGGGGAGCGCCACGTTAGCGTCTTGACGAGCAGCGCAATCTTCTCCATGTCACCACGAACACCAGGAAGGGTTCCAGACGCCCACCGCGCATCCGTCAGCGCTGCCGTCAACGCATCGGCAATCGCAGGGTCATCAGTGTCGCACAACTCCGAGGGCTGGGTGTACGACACAGTACGATACCCGAACGGCACTACGTCACCCACAAGCCCGCAGTACGACGTCGACGAGTAGCTCTGTACCGTGATCTGAATCGTCCAGATGTAGGGTTGCCCCGGCGTCGGATTCTCGACAATCACCCATACTCCTGAGTTGATCTCCCCCTCATTGTACAGCTCGCATCCGAACTCCACGGGGTTGCCTGCCGCGTCAAATACATCGACGGTCCATGCCTGCGGATCATACCAATTGGAGACATCGTTCATGACATACGTCGTCGGCACGGCGAAGCGGACGGCCGCCAGATGGCCGGTCAGCGTCCACGTATTGCGGAGGCGGTACTGAAGCGTAGCGATCCCATGGCCACCCACCTCCTCAACCACTGCGATGGCGGGTCGCCATGCCAGCACAATGCACCCCACAATGGCCAAGATCGCGCCTTGCCGCTTACCTCGCATCTGGGCCCCCAGGTACCCCCTCAACGCGACGAGTCATGGGGTCGATCGTGACGCTGCCGATGATCGCTGCGGTCGCCCGAACGGCCGCCCAGGTTACGGGCACCGGGCGCTCCGCACCGATGCGAATCGCCGGTGCGCACCGCAGTGTCCCATAGGCGGTCTCCAGCTTCGGCGCCCCCGCCGCCTGCGACTCGTCGAGGGCAAGCCATGTGACTAGGAGCACCTGCTCACAATGGGAGGTGAGTTCGAGGATGGCCGATCGGTACCAGTCGCGCGGATATTCGATCAGTGTTGCCACGCTGCAATCCACGGTGATCGGGTCTTTGGCGGTGGCAGTGCCATAGAGCCCGCACAGACTGTCGCAGAGCGCCGCCGGGGACGCAGCGCTCCGTCCCGGCGCAACGATCGCCACCACGCGCTTCGCCGAATGAATCGCGAAGCTGACAGCAAGCGTTGGCGGGATCATGCCCGCTGCAACTGCGCGCGGATATGTCTGGGACGAGTCAAGCCAGATGTGCCTCCCGTCGGCCAACAGGTACGTGCCTCCCGCAGTCGTACTGTCGAGCACGATGGGGGTCCCATCCGCCAGGGTGCACCTGGCCCCCGCCGTTTCGCGAGTCAGGAGACCGTGCCTGCGCAGCTCATGCGTCTGCAGCGTGTCAGCGAGGAGCAAGATGCTGTCCGCGCCGGCCGCAAGGACGATTCGTGCGGCACTCGGCTGAGGGGTGGCCTTAGCCATGAGGTGGACTGATGACACTGTCGGAGGCGGTGGCACAGGTGGCGGTGGTCCCGTTCTAGCAAGACAGGGCCGGGCGAACACACCAAGAAGCAACAACACCAATAGCCACTTGGGAGCGGGAGCGAATGCAGCAGCGAGT
>CAYNPF010000102.1:0-7892 GCA_964398895.1 uncultured bacterium | reverse complement strand
CTGCTGCAGCTCCGCGAGCGCCACGAGCGCGAGCAGGCCCAGGCGCTGGGTCTGGCCCTGCGCGAGGAGGAGGACCGCCGCGACGCCCGCGACGCCGCCTCCGAGCGACTGGGCCGCATCGGCGAGCAGCTCGCCGACGGCGGCACCGCCGTCACCAGTGCCGGCACGCTGCGCAACCTCGGCCTGGTGGTCGAGGCCGCGGTGGGCGAGGTCGAGGCGGCGGAGCGTTCGCTCCGCGAGTCGCTCGACCGCGTGGCGGAGGAGCAGGAGCGCTACGGCGAGGCCCGGCGCGAACGGCGCGTGGTCGAGCGGCTGCGCGAGCACCGCCGCGAGAACTGGACCGAGGACCTGAAGCGCGACGAGCAGCAGGAGCAGGACGGCCTCGCGCGCCACCACGCGCAGGGGAGGAGCGGATCGTGAAGCGGACTCTCATCCTGGCCGGCGTCGGCTTCGCGATCGCGCTGGCCGTCAGCACCACCATCATCGTGCTGCGCACGCCGGCGCGCCCCCCGGCGGCTCGGCCGCCCGCGGTCGCCCCGGCCGCCCCGGCCGCCCCGGCCGCCACCGCCGCGACGCCCGCGGCGCCGGCCGCCGATTCGACGGGCCGCGCGAGCGCGGCCGCCGCCGCCCGGTCGAATCCGGGCCCCGCGGCCTCGGCCACGCCGGCCGTCTCCACCACCGCGGCCTCCGCACCGGTGGCGGCGGCGACGACGACCGTGACCACCGCGCACGACGCGGGGCGTGGTCCGCGGACGGCCCCGGCGCCGCGGCCGGTCACGCCGCCGCGGAACGTGATCACGCCGTCCGACTACGGCGCGGTGGCCAAGATCCTCAACGGCATGAAGCCGGCGGCCGCCGCCGAGATCCTGAAGCGGCTCGACGACGAGCAGGTCGAGGGCATCCTGCGCTCGCTCGGGGCGCGCCAGGCCTCGACCATGCTCGGCCTGCTGCCGCCCGACCGCGGCGCCGCCCTCAGCCGCCGGCTGATGAGGCCCGCGGAAGCGGGAGGGAAGCGATGAGCCCCGTGCCGCCCGTCACGTCCTCGCTGCCGGCGATCGCCGGCCATGCCGGTGCCCTCCGCGGTCGCGGCGGTGCGCGGCGCGACGCGGATGCCGGCGCCGCCGCCTTCCTGCTGGCGCTGGGGCCGGCGCTGGCGAGCCCGGAGACGACGATCCCGACGGACACGACCTCGTCCCCGTCCGCCACGACGCTGCCGGCGGGCGCGGACGGCGAGGCGGCGACGTCGAGCAGGGAGCCCGCGGGCTCCATCCTGTCGCCGCGGACGCAGGTGGCGGCGCGTGCGGCCACGGATCCCGGGCCGGTCGGCTCCGACGAAGGCACCACGGATCCGGCGCCGGACGCCCTCGCGCCGGCGCCGGTGCCGGAGGGCCGCTGGTCCCGCGTGCGCCCGCAGCCGTTCGCGGCGGCGGCCGCGCCCGCGCCCGAATCGTCGGCGGGCGCCCCGACCGCCACGGCGGCTCCGCTCGCGGTCGCTCCGGACGCACCCGTCGTCATCCCCGCCGCCCTGGCCGCGCTGCCGGCGGCAACGGCGACGGTGACCTTCACCCGTCGCTTCACCGAGGCGGGTCGTGACGAGCCGACGGCCGCGCGGCCGGCGACGAGCCGCGCGGACCGCGCTCCGCTGGCAGCGGGCGGAGAGACGTCCGCCGACGCCGGCGCCGCCGTGCCGCGCGACGAGGATCGCGAGGCCGGCCTGCGCGGCCGCTCGCGCGCGCCCGTCGGTCGCGAGACGACGCGACCGACCGCGCCGACCGGGACGCCGGCGGCCGAATCGGCGGCGGGCCTCGCCGCGACGCCGTCGCGGTCGGTGGACGGCCGCGGCCCGGCCGCCGTCGCCACACCCGTCGCCGCGCCGCGCCTGCCGGAGTCGGCGAGCCGCACGACGACGCCGGGAGGCCAGGTGACCGTGACGTTCGCCGACGAGGACGGCGTCGAGGGCCGCCTGCGCGTGTCGCTGCGGGGCGGGGCCGTCCGCGCCACCATCGTCGCCCGCGACCCGGCCGAGGCGCAGGAGCTGCAATCCGGCCTCGGCGAACTGCGCAGCACGCTCGGGGAGCGGGGTTTCGCCGACGCCCGCGTCGCCGTGCAGGGCGTGACCGTGTCGGGTCCGAGCGGGTCGTGCGCCGACGAGCCGCGGTCGGAGCACGAAGGGCGGCACGCTCGCCAGCAGGAGGACCACGCCGGCCACCCGGACGGGCGGCGCGACGGCGACCTCGACTCCTTCCCCGGGAACTCCCGCCGGCGCTCGTCGCGCCGACAGTCAGAAAGGTAGGTCGGCCATGATCTCCAGCACGTCGGGGACGCACTCGTCCACGGGCACGACGACGAGCACGACGAAGACGACGTCGAACGCGGAAGTGGGCAAGGACGAGTTCCTGAAGATGCTCGTCACCCAGTTGCAGAACCAGGACCCGATGAACCCGATGGACTCGCAGCAGTTCGCGGCCCAGCTGGCGCAGTTCAGCAGCCTCGAGCAGCTCACGCAGCTCAACGACCTGATGGAGCAGGACCTGCAGGTCTCGCAGCTCAACGCCCTCATCGGCCAGACCCAGTTCAGCGCCAGCCT
Source organism: uncultured bacterium (assembly GCA_964398895.1). Classification (GTDB taxonomy): domain Bacteria; phylum Eisenbacteria; class RBG-16-71-46; order RBG-16-71-46; family RBG-16-71-46; genus JANXPZ01. The sequence continues at coordinate 5,305 of CAYNPF010000102.1, read as the reverse complement.
GATGGGCAAGTCGGTGGTGGCGACGGGGGACCAGGTCCACATCCCCACGACCGGCGGGGCCAGCATCCACGTGGGCGTGGGCGGTAACGGGGGCAAGGCGACGCTGACGCTGCTCGACGCCTCGGGCAAGCAGGTCGCCGAGCGCGACCTCGGCACGGTGGCGGGCGGCGCGCAGGACCTCGCCTTGCCGGACGACGTCCCGGCGGGCGACTACACCTACCGACTCGAGGTCAAGGGAGCCGACGACGCGGACGTGACCGTCACCACCTACACCACCGGGGTGGTGGACAGCGTGCTCTTCGAGGACGGCTCCATCTACCTGAAGCTCGGCACGCTGAAGATCTCGTTGAGCGACGTGACCGCGCTGGCGGCGGCGTCGTCGGCGACGACGGCCACGACGGCCGCCACCACCACGCCGAGCCTCTCGGGCGGCGCCCTGCGGGCGCTGTCCGGCGCGGCGATGAAGCTCGTGCTGCCGGGGCTGTGAGGAGGCCGCGGCGGCACGGAACACACGGGAACACGAGATGGGCTCCATACCCTTAGGGAGGGTTCAGTCACATGATGCGGGCACTCTTCGCCGGGGTCTCCGGGCTCCGGAATCACCAGACCCGGATGGACGTGATCGGGAACAACATCGCCAACGTGAACACGGTCGGCTTCAAGGGGTCGCGCGTGACCTTCAAGGAGGCCTTCTTCCAGATGCTGTCGGGCGCCTCGCGCTCCCAGCAGGATCAGGGCGGCCTGAACCCGATGGAGATCGGGACCGGCGTGAACCTCGGCAGCATTGACACCCTGTTCACGCAGGGCAGCCTCGAGACCACCGGCCAGCCGCTCGACCTCGCCATCCAGGGCTCCGCGCTGTTCGTGCTCGGCAACGGCGACCGGCAGTGCTACACGCGGGCCGGCGACTTCCAGCTCGACGCCGACGGGCGCCTGATCTCGCCCAGCTCGGGCTACGTCGTGCAGGGCATCACGGCCGACGGCAACGGCAACCTCTCGACCACCGCGGCGATCGGCGACATCCAGATCCAGCTCGGCCAGCGCTCGGCGGCGCAGCAGACCTCGTCCATCACCCTGCTCGGCAACCTCGACAACAGCGCCGCCGTGGGCGACACCCACTCGATGGGCATCACCGTGTACGACCCGGCCGGCGGCTCCCACCAGCTGCGCATGTTGTTCAGCAAGACCGGCACCGGCGCCTGGTCGTGGACGGCCACGCTGGACGGCACCGACATGCCCAGCACGACCCCCGGCACCGCGACCTTCAACGCCGACGGTTCCCTGGCCGGCTTCACCTATCCGGACGGCGCCTCGGCGCTGAGCCTCACCACGGCCGGCGGCAGCACCTTCGCCGTCAGCGTGGACGCCGGGACCGTCGGCGGCATTGACGGGCTGGCGGGCTTCGCCAACTCCTCGAACGCCGTGGTCAGCGCGCAGAACGGCTACGAGGCCGGCGATCTCGAGGACATCAGCGTGGACGCCCGCGGCGTGATCACCGGCTACTTCAGCAACGGCGTGAGCCGCAGCCTGGCCCAGGTCGCGCTGGCCACCTTCTCGAATCCCGGCGGTCTGGTGCGGAACGGCGACAACAACTACTCCGAGTCCTCGAACTCGGGCGCCGCGGTGATCGGCTTCGCCGGCGGCACCACCTCCTCGACGCTGACCCCCGGCGCGCTCGAGGCCTCGAACGTGGACATCTCGCAGGAGTTCACCGACATGATCATCGCGCAGCGCGGCTACCAGGCGAACGCGCGGGTGATCTCGACGGCCGACCAGATGCTGAACGAGCTCGTCAACCTGCGTAACGGCTAGTCGCCCGAACGGCGGCGGCGGCGCGCCCGCGCCGTCGCCGTCGCCCGGCGGTCCCGCTCCGGCGGCCTCGCGTGTCGTCCGGGGCGGGCTCCGTCGTCCGGCAATTCCCGCCGCCGCGACCGGAAGACTCTGCTGCTCCGGCCGGCCCGCCGGCGCCCCCGCCCGCGCCGATCGCGCCTTCCCCCGGCCCGGCCCGGCTCCCACCCCCCGAGCAAGTCCGCTGCTCCCAACGACTCCGGTCGCCCCGGCGCCGCCACCCGGCGTGGGCGTCACGGCGGCCCGGACGTGGTACGGGCGTTGCTGAAGGCCCGGACGTCCAGTCCGTCATGCCGTCCCAAGCCGAGAGGGATCCACGACCATGGCCGAAGAGACCCAGGAGAAGCCGGCGAGCCCCAATGCCAGGCCGGAGGGCGCGAAGGAAGGCGCCCGGGAGAACGCCACGGGCGCCGCGAAGCCGCCCCGTCCGGCGATCGGTCTGCAGCCGTTGATCCTCGGTGGCGCGATCGTCGTCGCCCTGGCCGCCGGGACCGTCGCGGGCCTGCTCCTGCTCGGGCCGCGGCTGGCGGCGATGCGGAACGCCGCGCCGCCAGCCGCCCACGCGGAGGGCGCGACCGACGACGAGGGCGGGCCCGCGAAGGGGAAGGACAAGGGCGGCCACGGCAAGGAGGACGAGAAGGCCATCGTCTACCGGCTCGACAACCTCATCGTCAACCCCGCCGGCTCGCAGGGCACGCGCTTCCTCATGGCCTCGGTGGCCGTCGAGGTGCCCGATGCCCGCATCGAGTCCCGGCTGCGCGACCGTGATTTCCAGGTGCGCGACGCCGTGATCGCGACGCTCGAGCGCCAGTCGCTCGAGATCCTCGCCTCGCCGGGGGGGCGCGACTCGGTGAAGGCCCGCCTGGCCGAGACCCTGCAACCGATGGTCGGCCGCGGCGTGCCGCTGCACATCTACCTGCCCCAGTTCGTGATCCAGTAGGAGACGCCATGGCCGAGATCCTGACCCAGAAGGAGATCGACGCGCTGCTCGCCGGCGGCGAGAGTGGCGGGGCCCCGACGGCGGCCGACATCGTCCCGTGGGACTTCGCCGGCGTGCCGCGCGTCCCGCGCGACCGCCAGGCCGTCTTCGAGGCCGTCTTCTCGCACTACGCCCAGCTGCTCGAGTCGCTGCTCGCCACCACCCTGCGTCTGCCCGCCGCCGTGTCGCTGGGCGGCGTGGAGCAGGTGGGGAGCCGCGAGTTCGTGCTCTCGCTCGCCAACCCCTGCGCCGCCGCCCTGTTCGAGATCGGCGGCGAGAACGGCGGCTTCGGCGTGCTCGATTTCGGCACCGAGCTGGCCCTCAACTTCCTCGACCGCATGTTCGGCGGCTCGGGCGACGGGCCGCCCCCGCGCCGGGCCCTGACCGCCATCGAGCAGGCGGCGCTGCGCTCGTTCACCGAGCGGGCGCTGGCGCTGCTGCGCGAGGCCTGGCAGGGCCGCGTGGAACTCGAGCCCCGCGTGACCTCGTTCGAATCGGACGCCGGCATGATCCAGCTCCCCGACCGCGAGGGCGGCATCGTCGCGGCGTCGCTCGAGGTCGCCGCCGGTTCGCTCCACTCCGGCTTCGTGCTCGGGCTGCCGGCCTCGGCGCTCAAGTCCTGCATGCAGGACCTGCAGCGCGAGGCCGCGGCACGGGTCCCGCAACGCGACCGCGCCACCGTCGAGTCGCACCTGCGCCAGGCCTGCCTGTCGCTGGCCGCGCGGCTGCCGGTCCTGCGGTTGAGCCTGCGCGAGATCCGCGCGCTGGCCCCCGGCCAAGTCGTCCACACCGGGCTGCCCACCGACACGCCGGTGGAGCTGCACGTCAACGAGGAGCTGCGCTTCCAGGGCTCGCTCGGCCAGGTCCAGCACCACGCGGGCCTGCAGATCACCCAGCGGAGCACCGCCGCGGCCCCCGGTCGGACGGTGAGCCACAGGAGAGGGAGGGTGCTGTGAGCAACGGAGAGAACCAGGCCAATCCCGCGCCGGAACTCGGCGAGCTCGAGGCGGGCATGGCGGCGGGCGGCGCCGCGACCTTCGACACGCTGCTCGACGTCTCGATGCCGGTGGTGATCGAGATCGGGCGCACCCGCATGACCGTGCAGGACGTGCTGGCGCTCGGGCCCGGCTCGGTCGTGCAGCTCGACCGCATGGTCGGCGAGCCCGTGGACGTCTACGTCGGCGACCGCCGGCTGGCCGCCGGCGAGGTCGTCGTGGTCGGCGAGCACTTCGGCGTGCGCATCACCACCGTGCTGCCCGCCCACCGGAGCGCGGCGTCGTGATGCTGCTGGCGGTCCTGCGCTCCGCCGCCGCCCTGGCGGTGACCCTCGGCCTGCTGGCGGTGGCCTTCCGGCTGCTGCGCCGCGTGCAGGTCGGCCAGCTCGCCGGCCGGCGCGGCCTGCCGCTGCACGTGCTGCAGCGCGTGGCCGTCGGACCGAAGCAGAGCGTCGCGCTGGTGCGGGTGGGGGAGCGCGTGCTGGTGCTGTCGGTGGCCGACGCCGGCTCCGCGCTGTTGACCGAGCTGACCGACGAGGCGCGGGCCGTGGCCCTCACGGCCGAGCCGGCGCCGGCGAGCCGGCCGCTCGGCCCGTCCGCCGCGTGGCACGAGCGGCTGGCCCCGCTCGCCCGGCGGTTCCGCTTCGACCGCCTGCGCCACGTGCTGCCGCTCCTCCTCGCCGCCGGGCTGCTGCTGACGCCGGCCGTCGGCCGGGCCCAGGCCCGCCGCGCGCCCGCGCCCGCGCCGGCGACCCGCACGGTCGCCACCGCCCCGCTCGCCGCCGGCGCGCCCGCCCCCGCCGCCCGCTCCACCGCGCGGAGCACGGGGGCCGGGCCCGCCGTGCTCGGGCCGGCCGCGCCGCAGGTGGACGTGCGCGTCGGCGAGGGCCGCGACTCGCTGCACCTCTCCGGGGCCGTCGGCCTGGTGGTGCTCGTCGGCGTGCTCACCCTGCTGCCGGCGCTGTTCCTGCTGATGACGAGCTTCACGCGCATCCTCATCGTCCTGCACTTCCTGCGCTCGGCGATGGGCACGCAGACGGTGCCGCCCGGCCAGTTGCTGGTGGCGATGGCGGTGCTGCTCACCGGCGTGGTGATGAACCCGGTGCTGCAGGAGGCGAACCGCGACGCGCTGCAGCCGTACCTGCACGGCCAGGTGACCCAGGCCCAGGCCTACGAGCGGGCGCTGAAGCCGTTCCGCGAGTTCATGGTGAACAACGTGCGCGAGAAGGACCTGGCCACGTTCGCCGAGCTGTCCGGCGTCGAGGACGCCCGCTCGGTCGAGGACCTGCCGATCGTGACCGTGGTCGCGGCGTTCGTGACCAGCGAGTTGCGCGTCGCCTTCCAGATGGGCTTCGTGATCTTCCTGCCGTTCGTCGTGGTGGACCTGCTGGTCTCGTCGGTGCTGATGAGCATGGGCATGTTCATGCTGCCGCCGATGATGGTCTCGCTGCCCTTCAAGCTCCTGCTCTTCGTGCTGGCCGAC
>CAYNPF010000101.1:4524-7918 GCA_964398895.1 uncultured bacterium | reverse complement strand
CTTCATCTCGTAGGCCTCGATCTTCTTGCCCAGGTACTCCGGCGTGCGCCCCACCATCAGGCCGGCCATGAACACCGCGGCGATCACGAACACCAGCATGCCGTAGAGCCCCGAGCCCACGCCGCCGTAGGCCACCTCGCCGAGCTGCATCAGCGCCATCGGCGCCAGGCCGCCCAGCGGCATGTAGGAGTCGTGCATCGAGTTCACCGAACCGTTCGAGGCCGCCGTGGTCGCCGTCGCCCACAGCGCCGACGACACCACGCCGCAGCGCACCTCCTTGCCCTCGAGGTTGCCGCCGGCCTGGAGCGGACCGGCACGGTCGTCCACGCCCAGCGCGCGCAGCGCCGGGTTGCCCGCCTGCTCGGTGACGAGGCAGGGGACGAGGAACAACGCGAACAGCACGGTCATCGCCGCGAACACCGCCCAGCCCTGGCGGCGGTCGCCGACCATGTCCCCGAAGGTGAAGCACAGCGCCACCGGCAGCAGCAGGATGGCGAGCAGCTCGAGGAAGTTGGTCAGCGGCGTCGGGTTCTCGAACGGGTGCGCCGAGTTGACGTTGAAGTAGCCGCCGCCGTTGGTGCCGAGCTGCTTGATGGCGAGCTGCGAGGCGACCGGGCCGACGGCGATGTGCTGGACGGTGACCGGCGCGCCGTGCGCGTCGGTGGTCGCCTCGAGCAGCGTCGCCGTGCGGGTCGGCGACAGCGTCTGCACCACGCCCAGTCCGGCCAGCACCAGCGCCAGCACCACCGCGAGCGGGAGCAGGACGAAGAGCGTCGTGCGGGTAAGGTCCACCCAGAAGTTGCCGATCGTCGCCGCCGAGCGGCGCGCCAGCCCGCGGATCAGCGCCGCGGCGGCGGCGATGCCGGTGGCCGCCGAGAGGAAGTTCTGCACGGTGAGCCCGGCCATCGCCACCAGGTAGCCGAGCGTGGCCTCGCCGGAGTAGGCCTGCCAGTTCGTGTTGGTGGCGAAGCTCACCGCGGTGTTGAAGGCCAGATGGGGCGTCACCGCGGGCAGGTGCTGCGGGTCGAGCGGCAGCACCGCCTGCAGCCGCTGCAGGGCGTAGACCACCAGCAGCCCGGCGAGGTTGAAGGCGAGCAGGGCTCCGGCGTAGGGCAGCCAGCCGGTCTCCTCGTCGGGGCGCACGCCGCCGAGGCGGTAGGCCAGGCGCTCGAGCGGCCCGAGCGCGCGGGAGATCCAGGTCGGGCGGCCGTCGAGGACGCTCGCCACGAAGCGGCCGAGCGGCAGGCCGAGGCCGACCAGCGCGAGCAGGTACAACGCGGGCTCGATCCAGGCGTGCAGGGTCATCAGAAGCGCTCCGGCCGCAGCATGGCGACCAGCAGGTAGACGAACAGCGCGGCCGCGACCACGGCCCCGATGGTGTAGAGGACGTTCATCTCCTCACCTCAGCCGCGCGCACAGCCGGGCGAACCCCCCGACGAGCGCGAAGGCGACCAGGACCAGTACGACCGACCCGACATCCGACACGGGCTCCTCCTTCCTGCTGCATCCGATTGGAGCACGGGCGGCGGTCAGGGGTGGCTCAAGAGTGGGCCGCGGGGCATCAAGCGCGCATCAAGACGGCGGGCGGGAGCGGGACCGGTCCGGCGGCGTTGACACCGTCGCCGACGGTGGTTAGCGTCGGTGGGCCATGAGCGAACCCGTACCGCCCTACCCGAACTCCGGCTGGATCGAAGTCATCGTCGGCAGCATGTACAGCGGCAAGACGGAGGAGCTGATCCGCCGGCTGCGCCGTGCCCAGATCGCGCGGCAGAAGGTCGAGATCTTCAAGCCCGCGATCGACGACCGCTACGGTCGCGATCACATCGTCTCGCACTCCGACGTGCGCATCCCGTCACGCTCGGTGCGCACCGCGAAGGACGTGCTGCGCTTCGCCCACGAGGCCCAGGTCATCGGCATTGACGAGGGGCAGTTCCTCGGCCCCGACCTGGTCAGGGTGTGCGAGCGCCTCGCCCGCCGCGGCAAGCGGGTGATCGTCGCCGGGCTGGACCAGGACTACCGCGGCCGGCCGTTCGAGCCGATGCCGCAGTTGCTCGCCATCGCCGAGTACATCACCAAGACGCTGGCCATCTGCGTGGTGTGCGGCAACCCGGCCAATCGCAGCTACCGCAAGAAGAAGCGCACCGGCCGCGTGCTGGTGGGCGGCGAGGACCTCTACGAGGCCCGCTGCCGGCGCTGCTTCGAGCTGGGCCGGCGCGCCGTCGCCCCGGACGAGCCACCGCCACCCGGAGGTTCCGATGAGGTCGCGCCCGTTCGCCGTCGTCGCCGCCGCACTCGCCGCTCTCCTGCTCGTCGCGGGGTGCGCCCGCAAGGCTGAGACGCCCGCGCCCGGCGCGGCGCCCGGCGCGCTCAAGGTCGGCCTGGTCTTCGACGTCGGCGGCCGCGGCGACAAGTCCTTCAACGACGCCGCCTACGCGGGGCTCGAGCGCGCGCAGAAGGAGCTGGGCATCACCTTCACCACGCTCGAGACCGGCGAGGGCGCCGATCGCGAGGCGCAGATGCGCCAGCTCGCCGCCGGCGGCTCGCAGCTCGTCTTCGGCGTCGGCTTCCTCTTCTCCGACGACATCTACGGCCTGGCCGAGGAGTTCCCGAACGTGAAGTTCGCGTGCGTGGACTACACGGTGAAGGCCGACCAGGTGCTGCCGGCCAACCTGCGGGCGCTCGAGTTCAAGGAGAACGAGGGCTCCTTCCTGGTCGGCGCGCTGGCCGCCCTGCTCAGCAAGACGGGCAAGGTGGGCTTCGTCGGCGGCATGGAGATCCCGCTGATCAAGAAGTTCGAGGCCGGCTACCGCGCGGGCGTGGCGGCGGCGAACCCGAAGGTGGACGTGCTGGTGAAGTACGCGGGCGCGACCGGCACGGCGTTCAAGGATCCGACCAAGGGCAAGGAGCTGGCGCTGGCCGAGTACAACCAGGGCGCCGACATCATCTTCCACGCCTCGGGCTCGACCGGCCTCGGTGTGTTCGAGGCGGCGCGCGAGAAGGGCAGGCTGGCGATCGGCGTGGACGCGGACCAGTACGCGGAGGCCCCGGGCTTCATCCTCACCTCGATGGTGAAGCGCGTGGACACGGCGGTCCTCCAGACGATCAAGGACACGCAGGACGGTCACTGGCAGGGCGGCGTGCGCGAGTTCGGCCTGGCCGAGGACGGCGTGGGCTGGGTCTACGACGAGCACAACAAGGCGCTGGTCCCCGACGCGATCAAGGCGAAGGTGGACGCGCTCAAGGGCGAGATCGTCGCCGGCCGCATCGTGGTGCCGACGAAGTAGCCGCTCCCCCGCGGACGAACGGGCGCGCGGCCTTCCACCGCACGCCCGTTCTCCATGCCCGGGAGCGCGAAGGCCTTCGCCCGAGCGCTCCCGGGCACCACGTCCGTTCC
>CAYNPF010000101.1:0-4424 GCA_964398895.1 uncultured bacterium | reverse complement strand
TGCCCGGGAGCGCGAAGGCCTTCGCCCGAGCGCTCCCGGGCACCACGTCCGTTCCGCATGTCGGGGCGCCGCGCGGTACCATGTCCCCATGAATGCCTGGACCGATCTCGGCGACGGCACTCGCCTGCGGCGCAGCCGCGTCTTCGCCATGAACTCCGTGCTGTTGCGGGCGGACGCGCACGCCGTGCTCGTGGATCCCGGCGTGCTGCCCTCCGACCTCGACGCTCTCGCCGCCGCCGCCCGCGGCGCCGACGTCGTGCTCGTCTTCACCCACGCCCACTGGGACCACGTGCTCGGCCGCCCCTGGTGGCCCGAGGCGCGCACCGTCGGCCACGCGCGCCTCGCCGACGAGCTGCACCGCGACGGCGCCACCATCCTCGCCGAGGCCGTGAAGTGCGCCCACGAGCGCGGCGAGCGCTGGGAGGCCGGCTTCGTGCCCTTCGCGGTGGACGAGCCCGTCACCGACCAGCGCACGCTGGAGATCGGCCCCTGGCGCCTGGTCGTGCGCGCGGCCCCCGGCCACTGCGACAGCCAGGTCACCGTCCACCTGCCCGCGCAGCGTCTGCTGCTGGCCGGCGACATGCTCTCCGACGTCGAGGTTCCGTGGCTCGACGGTCCGCCGGCGATCTACCGGGCCACGATCGAGCGACTCGCCCGCCTCGTCGAGGCCGGCGAGGTCGAGACCCTCGTCCCCGGACACGGCCACGTCGCCCGTGGCACCGACGCCGTGCACGCGCGCATCCGCCGGGACCTGCGCTACCTCGACGCCCTCGACGAGGGCGTACGCGAGGCCCGCGCTGCCGGCCTCACGCTCGAGCAGGCGCGGGCGCGGCTCGCGGCCATCGCCCCCACCGACCTGTCCGACGCGTTCCCGCTCGCCCAGGTCCACCGCGAGAACGTGCGGTTCGCCTGGACCGCGCCCGCGGACTGACCGGAGGCGCGCTCAGACCCGGGCGCCGCCCGGCCGGCGCCAGCGCCACATCGGGCAGCGCGAGTTGCGGCAGGCCGGGCAGACGCGGACGACGATGAGCCCCGCCGCCAGCGCGAACAGCCCCCAGAAGAGCGCGAGCAGTCGCGGCGTCGCCAGCAACCACGGCTGTGGGCGAGCGCCACGACGCCGAGCGCGGCGAGCAGCGCCGCGTGGTCGCCGCGGTGGTACGGCGCCGGCGCGCACCGGTCGACAGCGCCCCGCCGCAGACGGTAGTCTCGGCGCCATGCCGACCCCGCCCGCCGTCTCGCTGCGGCACATCACGCGCCGCTTCGGGCCCCTGCTCGCCAACGACGACGTCTCGCTCGACCTCGCCCCCGGCGAGATCCACGGCCTGGTCGGCGAGAACGGCGCCGGCAAGAGCACGCTGATGCGCATCCTCTACGGCCTGCTCCAGCCCGACGCCGGCACCATCGAGGTGGGCGGCCGCCCGGCGCGCGTGCCCAACCCGGCGGCGGCGATGCGGCTGGGCCTCGGCATGGTGCACCAGCACTTCATGCTGGTCGGCCCGCTCACCGTGGCCGAGAACGTCACCCTCGGCCGCGAGCCGGGCGGCGCGTTCGGCGGCTTCCGCCGCGCCGCCGCCGAGCGCGCGGTGGCCGAGCTGGCCGAACGCCACGGCCTGCCGGTGGACCCGCGCGCCCGCGTCGAGACCCTGTCGGTCGGCACGCAGCAGCGGGTCGAGATCCTCAAGGCCCTCCACCGCGGGGCGCGCGTGCTGATCCTCGACGAACCCACCGCCGTGCTCACCCCGCAGGAGGTGGACGACCTCTTCCGCGTGCTGCGCGACCTGCAGGCCGGCGGCACCAGCATCGTGCTGATCACCCACAAGCTCGCCGAGGTCACGGCGCTGGCGCAGCGCGTCACCGTCATGCGTGCCGGCCGTGTCGTCGGCGGCGGACCGATCGCGGAGTTCCCCGCCGAGCGCATGGCCGAGCTGATGGTCGGGCACCCGATCCCGCCGCTGCACGAGCGCGCCGCGCGCGAGGAGCGCGTGCCCCTGCTGCAGGTGCGCCTGCTCGACGTGCTCGACGACCGCGACCTGCCCGCGGTGCGGCGCGTCTCCTTCGAGGTGCACGAGGGCGAGATCGTCGGCATCGCCGGCGTCGAGGGCAACGGGCAGCACGAGCTGGTCGAGTGCCTGGCCGGCCTGCGCCGCCCGCAGCACGGCGAGATCCTGCTCGCCGACCGCGACGTCACCGCGCTCGGCGCCCGCGGGCGCGCCGCCGCCGGTCTGGCGCACATCCCCAGCGACCGGCTGCGCCGCGGCCTGGTGCCGGAGATGACGATGGCCGAGAACCTGGTGCTGGGCCGCCAGCGCGAGCCGGAACTCGGCCCGGGGCCGCTGCTGCCGTCGCGGCGGCTCGAGACCCGCGCCGCCGCGGTGCTGGCCGAGTACGACGTGCGCCCGCCGCTGCCGCGCCAGCGCGCGCGCCAGCTCTCCGGCGGCAACCAGCAGAAGCTGATCGCCGCGCGCGAGCTGACCCGCGGCGCCGCCGTCGTGCTCGCCGCGCACCCGACCCGCGGCGTGGACCTCGGCGCCATCGCCTTCATCCACCGGCGGCTGCTGGCCGAACGCGACGCCGGCCGTGCCGTGCTGCTGGTCTCCTCCGAGCTGTCCGAGATCCTCGCGCTGGCCGACCGCATCTTCGTCATGTACGAGGGCCGGCTGGTGCACGAGACCACGCCGGAGGCCACCGACGAGCGCACCCTCGGCCTCTACATGACCGGGCGCCGGGGGACCGGGACATGACCCTGACCACCGACCGCCGCCGCGCCCTGCTCACCGGAGCCGCCCCGCTGATCGCGGTGATCCTCTCGCTCGGCGTCGGCGCCATCTTCATCCTGGCGATCGGCGAGAACCCGCTCGAGATCTACGCGCTCATGCTGCGCGAGAGCCTCGGCACCGGTTACGGCATCGGGCAGACGCTGTTCAAGGCCACGCCGCTCATCTTCACCGGGCTGGCGGTGGCGCTCGGCTTCCGCGCCGGCCTGTTCAACATCGGCGTCGAGGGCCAGCTCTACCTCGGCGGCCTGGCCGCCGCGCTCACCGGCGTGGCGCTGGCCGGACTGCCCGGCGTGCTGCTGCTGCCGCTCGCGCTGCTGGCGGCCGCCGCGGTGGGAACGGCGTGGGCGGCGATACCCGGCGTGCTCAAGGCCCGCTTCGGCGCGCACGAGGTCATCAACAGCATCATGCTGAACTTCATCGCGTTCGCGCTGGTCTCCTACCTCGGGCGCTACGTGTTCGAGCCGGCGACGGTGCGCACCGCCACGGTCGGGGCCGGCGCCGAGCTGGCGCGGCTCGACGTGCTCTTCCCTGCGCTCCACGGCTCGCCGGTGAACTTCGCGCTGCTCGTCGCGCTGCTGGCGGCGGCGGCCACCGGGCTGCTGCTGTTCGGCACCCGGCTGGGTTACGAGCTGCGCGCCGTCGGCTTCAACGCCCCCGCCGCCGAGTACGGCGGCGTCTCGATCGGCCGTGTGCAGGTGACGGCGATGGCGCTGTCCGGCGCGCTGGCCGGGCTGGGCGGGACCAACTTCGTGCTCGGCTACAAGCACTACTTCGAGATGAACTTCTCCGCCGGCGCCGGTTTCCTCGGCATCGCCGTGTCCCTGCTCGGCCGCAACCACCCGGTCGGAGTGATCGTCGCGGCGCTGTTCTTCGGCGCCCTCTCCTACGGCGGGCTGGTGATCAACCAGCGCGTGCCCAGGGAGCTGGTGGACGTGCTGCAGGCGCTGGTCATCCTGCTGGCGATCTCCGCCCAGGTGACCATGGAGCGACTCGCCCGCAAGCTGCGCTAGCCGCCCGGCGCGGCGGCGGCCCCGACCACCGCTCCATGCTGATCCACTGCCTGGAAGAACGGCGGGCCGGGGATCGCTCCCCGGCCCGCGTGAACCGCCGCGAGGGCGGTTACTTCGGCAGCATCTGGCGCCGCTCGACTTCCTTCTTGAGCACGTCCTTGTTGAGGACCTTGAACTCGACCCGGCGGTTCTTCGCCATGTTGAGCGGGTTCGAGTTCGGCACCAGCGGCTTGCTCTCGCCGTAGCCCTTGGCGCTGAACTGCTCGGGCTTCAGCTCGGGGAACTTGCCGGTCAGGTACTCGAGCACCGCGTGGGCGCGCGCCTCGCTCAGCTTCTGGTTGTAGGCGTTCGACCCGCGCGCGTCCGTGTGGCCACCGACCTCGATGCGCAGCTCCGGCCAGCGCATCAGCACCGTGCCCACGACGTCGAGCACCGGGTAGGACTCGGGCAGCAGCGTCGCCTTCGCGGTCTCGAAGTTGACGTCCTGCAGCCGGATCATGCCGGTGTCGAGCAGTTCGGTCTCGCGCTCCACCACCTCGATCGGACAACCGTCGGCGTCCACCTTGAGCCCGACCGCCGTGCCGGGGCACTTGTCGAGGCCGTCGCACACGCCGTCGCCGTCGGAGTCCACGGCGCA
>CAYNPF010000100.1:0-7933 GCA_964398895.1 uncultured bacterium | reverse complement strand
CCGGGTTGACCTCGGTCACCAGCACCGTCGCGCCGTGCCCCTTGGCCCGCATCGCCACGCCGCGGCCGCACCAGCCGTAACCGGCGATCACCACGGTCGAGCCGGCGATCAGGATATTCGTGCTGCGGATGATGCCGTCGAGGGTGCTCTGGCCGGTGCCGTAGCGGTTGTCGAAGAAGTGCTTGGTCTCGGCGTCGTTGATGGCGATCACCGGGTAGCGCAGAGTCCTGTCCGCCGCCATCGCGCGCAGGCGGGTCACGCCGGTCGAGGTCTCCTCGGTGCCGGCCAGCACGCCCTTGAGGTAGCCGCGCTTCTTGGTGTGCAGCACCGTCACCAGGTCGCAGCCGTCGTCCATGGTGATGTGTGGGTGGGCCTCGATGCACGAGACGATGTGCGAGTAGTAGGTCTTGTGGTCCTCGCCCTTGATGGCGAAGGTGGAGATGCCGTACTCGGCGATGAGCGCCGCAGCCACGTCGTCCTGGGTGCTCAGCGGGTTCGAGCCGCAGAGGAACACCTCTGCGCCGCCAGCCTTGAGCGTGCGCATCAGGTTCGCCGTCTCGGTGGTGACGTGCAGGCAGGCCGCCACCCGCAGGCCCTTCAGCGGCTTCTCGCGCTGGAAGCGGGCCCGGATCGCGCGCAGCACCGGCATGTTGCGCTCCGCCCACTCGATGCGTACCCGGCCGGCGCGGGCCAGGCTCAGGTCGCGCACGTCGCCGGGGATCACGGGTTCGTTCACCGCCGCCGCGCGCTGGATCTTCACCGCCATGCTCTCTCCTTGGAAGGTGGGTCGGGAATCCAGCCCGGACGCTTCACGAGCCCGGGCCAGCTGACGTCTGCGAGTGACCGGAGTGTCGCACGCCGGCGCACCCGGCTCAAGTCGCCGCGCGCCCCGCTGGCCTTCCCGTCTCGCAGGAGGTATGCTTTTGCATATGAAGCGTACGACGCTGATCCTCGATCCCGCCCTCCACGCCCGGCTTAAGCAGCAGGCCGCGCGCGAGGGCCGCACGCTGTCCGACGTGATCGAGCGCGCGCTGCGCCTCGGTCTCACGGCGCTCGCCGGCGGGCATCGTGGTCGCGTGGCGCTCCCCTCCTACGAGCTGGGGCCCTACCTGGTGGACCCGGCCGACCGCGAGTCGTTCGCCGCGCTGGCCGCCGGGGCGCCCGAGGCCGAGGAGCCCTGATGCTCGCGCTCGATACCAGCCTGCTCGCCTACGCCGTGAACCGGCACGCCCCCGAGCACGCCCGCGCCGCCCGCGTGGTCGAGCAGGTCGCCGACGGCGCCCTGCCCTGGGCCCTGCCCTGGCCGGTCGTCCACGAGTTCCTGCGTCTCGTCACCCACCGGCACGCCGCCCCCCGGGCGTTGAGCCCGGCCGACGCCCGGGCGTTCGTCGAGGCGCTGCTGGCCAGCCGCTCGGTACGACTGCTCGGCCCCGGCGAGGGACACGCCGCGGTGCTGGCCGAGCTGCTGGGGGCGCTGCCGGCCGGAGCCGGCGTGCCGGCCGGGCTCGAGGTGGCGGCCGTCCTGCGCGAGCACGGCGTGCGCGAGCTGCTCACGGCCGACGCCGGGATGCGGCGCTTCGCCTTCCTCTCGGTGCGCGATCCCGTCCACGGCCCGCCCTGGACGCCGAGCGAGGCGCCTGCCAGGCGCTACCGGGTGCTCAGGCCCCGGCCGGCACGGGGCTGACCCCCCGGGGCCACCGGGCCCACCCCCGGGCGGCCGTCACCGGGCCCGCCGCGCCGGGGACCTCGCGAAACCCGTTGCCGCCGTTGTCCGTACCACTACTATCCCGGCACGGGCCATTCCCTTGTTGTGCCCGGCGGACATCGAGGAGACCATCGAGTCATGAGAAGGAAGACCGTCCTGCTGATCGGCGCCGCGGTCGTCGTCGTCGCCGGCCTCGTCGGCGTCGGCGTCGTGCGCGGCCGCGCCACCAAGCCCCTCGCGGTGCGGACCACCAGGGCCGCGCGGCAGAGCATCGTCCAGAAGGTCAACGGCACGGGTAAGATCCGGCCCAAGGTGCAGGTGGAGATCAGCGCCGATGTCAGCGCCAAGATCATCCGGTTGCCGGTGGTCGAGGGGCAGCGGGTCGAGAAGGGCACCCTGCTCGTCGGCCTGGATCGCGAGCGCTACGTCGCGGCGGTCGAGAGCGCGGAGGCCAGCGTGCGCTCCGCCGAGGCCAACGCGAGCCTCACGCGCCAGAACATGATCCAGGCCCGCAGCGAGTACGGGCGGTCCAAGGAGCTGATCGCCAAGGGGCTGGAGGCACAGGCGACCTACGAGGCGAAGCAGGCCGAGTACGAGGTGGAGGCGGCCCGCCACGCGTCCGCCGTGAACCTGGTGGAGCAGGCGAAGGCCGCGCTGAAGCAGGCGCGGGCCGATCTGGCGAAGACGACCATCTACTCCCCCATGACCGGCACGGTCAGCGCGCTGAACAAGGAACAGGGCGAGATCGCGCTCGGGTCCCAGTTCCAGAAGGACGTCATCCTCGTCGTCGCCGACCTGAACGAGATGGAGGCGGAGGTCAACGTGGACGAGAGCGACGTCACCTCCATCGCGGTCGGGCAGCCGGCGGAGATCGAGGTGGACGCGCTGCTCGACCGGCGGTTGCACGGCGTGGTCTCCGAGATCTCGAGCAGCGCCAACACCGCCGGCCTCGGCACGACCGATCAGAAGACGGAGTTCACCGTCAAGATCGCGATCCAGAACCCGCCACCCACGCTGCGCCCGGGCATGACCGCCAGCGCCGACATCATCACGAAGACCAACGCGCACGCCCTCGGCGTCCCCCTGCAGAGCGTCGCCGTCCGGACCGTGGACCAGCTCACGCGCAAGGGAGAGAAGCGCGCGGACGCCGAGAAGGTCTACCACCCCGACCGCGACGGGTTCGTCGAAGTGGTGTTCGTGGTCGAGAAGGGCCGGGCCACGGCCCGGCAGGTGGCGACCGGCATCCAGAGCGACGAGTTCATCGAGATCCTCTCGGGCATCCGGGAGGGCGCCGAGGTCGTCAGCGGCAGCTACCGCGCGATCTCGCGGGACCTCCAGAACGGCGCGGCGATCACGATCGACCAGTCGCCGGCCCGGCCCGACGAGGACAAGCCCACCGGGTCGTGAGGACCGGGCGAGGCGTGTCATGAGACTGGCGATCGACCTCGGCGAGGCCTTCCGCATCGCGGTGGCCGCCCTGCGCGCCAATCTGGGCCGGGGCATCCTCACCGCCCTCGGCATCATCATCGGCGTCGTCGCGGTCGTGACCACGATGACGGCGGCGAACGGGCTCTACAACCGCTTCCGCGAGAGCTTCTCCGCCGTCGGCGCCGACGTGATCTACGTCTCGCGCATACCGTGGGTGGTCATGGGCGACTTCTTCCTCTACCGCAACCGGCCCAACCTCGACCTGCGCCAGGCCCACGCGCTGGAGGAGAGGCTGCGCGGCCGCGCCATCGTCAGCCCCTCCCTGGCCGGGCAGCAGGACGTCAAGTACCGCGAGGAGACGATGGAGGGCGTCACGCTGCTGGGCACGACGGAGAAGCAGCTCGCCCTGTCCAGCGCCCGACCGCAGGCCGGGCGCTTCCTCCTGCCCTTCGAGGTCCGCCACAAGTGCAACGTCTGCGTGATCGGCACCGCCGTCCGCGACGGCCTGTTCGGCACCACCGACCCGATCAACCGGCCGCTGCGGATCGGCCGCACGACGTTCCGCGTCATCGGCGTGATGGAGAAGCAGGGCGGCAGCTTCCTCGGCGGGCCCAACTTCGACCGCCAGGTCTACATCCCGATCACCGCCTACGTCCGGGCCTTCGGCGGCGATCGCGGGCGCCAGGACGTGGCCATCGCGGTCAAGGCCCCCTCGCGCGAGGCCCTCGTCGAACTCGAGGCCGAGGTGACCGGCAGGATGCGCTCCATCCGCGGACTGCGCCCCTCCGAGCGCGACGACTTCTCCATTAACAAGCTGGACACACTCGTGGGCAGCTTCAACAACGTCATGGGGGTGGTGCTGCTCATCGGCCTGCTCGTCACGGGGATCTCCCTGTTCGTCGGCGCGATCGGCGTGATGAACATCATGTTCGTCTCGGTGACCGAGCGGACCCGCGAGATCGGCATCCGCAAGGCGATCGGGGCGACGCGGCGCAGCATCCTGCTCCAGTTCCTGCTCGAGTCGGCCACCATCTGCCTGGTCGGCGGGCTGATCGGCATCCTGCTGGCGCTCGTCGTGACCATCGTGATCAACGCCATGCTCATGCCCGCCGGCGTCTCGCTGCCGATCCTGCTGATCGCCGTGCTCGTCTCCCTTTCCGTCGGCGTCCTGGCCGGAATCGTCCCGGCCCTGCGCGCGGCCCGGCTCGACCCGATCGAGTCGCTCCGCTACGAGTGAACCCGTGACCGCGAGGCCCGCCCGTGGACGTCCGTGACGTCCTGTTCATGTCCCTGCGCGCGCTCGTCAGCAACAAACTGCGCTCGGCGCTGACGCTCGTGGGCATCGTGGCGGGCGTGGCGTCCATCATCGGCGTCATGACGGCCATCTCGGTCGTGCAGGCCACCCTGGAGAAGGAGATGAGCGTGCTCGGCGCGCAGACCTTCCAGGTGCAGAAGTGGCCGGCCGGCGGCTTCGCTTCCGACGCCGAGCGGCGCCGGGCCATGCGCCGCCCCCCCCTGACCCTCGCGAACGCCGACGCGATCCGCCAGCGCGTGAAGAGCGTGGACCTGGTCGGGTCCGAGATCTGGGACTTCGGCTTCACGGTGGCCTTCCGGGGCGAGACCACGAACCCGAACGTCTCCATCTGCGGCGGGACCCCGGAGTACCCCCCGAACAACACGCACTACGTCGGGCTGGGCCGCAACCTCTCCCCCATGGACGTGCGGAGCGCCAGCCGGGTCGCGATCATCGGCCACGCGATCGCGCGCCGGCTGTTCCCGTTCGCCGACCCGATCGGGCGCATGGTCCGGCTCGACGGGCGCAAGTTCCAGGTCGTCGGGGTCTTCGACGAGAAGAAGTCGGCGTTCGGAGGCAACTTCGACAACTACGTGCTCATCCCGGTCTCGACCTTCCTCGCCATCTACGGGCCGGTGGACCGCCAGGGCAACCCGCGCTCCGTGAACATCACCGTGCGGGCGAAGACGCCGGCGCTGATGCCCGAGGCGATCGCCGAGACGAAGCTGGTCCTGCGGCACGACCGCGGCCTGCGCCCCAGCGAACCCGACAACTTCGACCTCTACAGCAGCCAGAGCCTGATCACCCAGTTCAACCGCATGAGCGCGGGGGTCAAGCTCGCGGCCTTCATCATCGGCATCATCGCGCTCGTCGTCGCCGGCATCGGCATCATGAACATCATGCTCGTGGCGGTGAGCGAGCGGACCCGGGAGATCGGCCTGCGCAAGGCGGTGGGCGCGCCGCGCACCAGCATCCTGGGCCAGTTCCTGCTGGAGGCGGTCATCCTCTGCAACATCGGGGGCGTGGTCGGCGTCCTCGTCGGGTTCGGCCTCGGCAACCTCGTCTCCGTCTTCGCCCACTACGATGCGCACGTTCCGCTCGAGTGGGCGGTGATCGGGCTGCTGTTCTGCTCGGCCGTGGGGATCGGCTTCGGGTTCCTGCCGGCGCTGCGCGCCTCGAGGCTGGACCCCATCGAGGCGCTGCGCCAGGAGTAGGCGAGCGTCACCCCCGGCCCGCGGACGACCGTGGCGAGCGGGCCGCGCCCGCTTCGACCTCGTGGCCGGCACGGTCCGCGTGGAAGACGAGTCGTTCGAACTCACGCTGAGCACGAATGTCGGCATGTTCTTCGACGGCGCCACGCCCGACGGCCGGCTCGCCTTCGACCTGCCGAGCGGCTACACCGTCCGCTCCTGCCAGGGCTACGCGGGCCCGGGCGCCGTGCCGGTGATCGGCGGCACCTGGGGAGCGCTCAAGACGCGCTACCGCCAGCCGGCACCTCCCCTACTCCCGCGCGAACTCCGTCGTCCCGGTGGCGACGGCGCCGGTCATCAGGTCGGTCACACGGATCTCCAGCCGGTAGCGTCCGGGTTCGAGCGACTGGGTCGGGACGCTCACGAACTGGCGGCGCAGACCACCCACCTGCTCGGCCTGGCGCGTGGTGGCGCTGATCAGCGGCGCCTCGGGCGTGACGAACAGCTTCGCCAGGCCGGTCGGCTCCTTCGGCACCCGCCGCACCACGTACTCGTACTCGAAGCGGGCCAGGCCATCGTGCCCCTCGGCCAGCCGGTAGATCTCGAAGTAGACCGACAGCGGCTGCCGGCCGCTCACCGTGGCGGCCACGTTGGCCTCGAGTCGCACGCCGCCGCTGCCGACCATGAGCGAGGGATCGCCGCAGGTCAGCACGAGGTCGCTGAGCGCCAGCCCGACCGGCGGCGCGGCGAGCGTGGCCGTGGCGCGAAACAGGCCGCGGCGCCGGTGGGTGTCGTGCGCCGAGACCACCACCTCGCAGGCTCCCGGCGGCAGCACGGCGGAGAACTCCGCCACGCGCCGGCGGACCGGGTCGCAGGCCGAGACCGCGAAGGCCCGCGCGTCCCTCGCCAGCTCGCGACCGGCCGAGTCGCGCACCGTCCATCGCGCCCACAGCGTGTCGCCCGGGCTGCCGGGGGCCTGCACCTGCGCCAGCAGGCGCGGCCGCCCGCCGCCCTCGAAGCGCGCGAGCACGCCCTCGACGTCGAGCCGCTGCTCGCGCGGCGGCAGGGTCGGGATGACCATCTGTCCGCCACCCAGCGACAACAGGTCCTGGCGGCCGGCCATGAGCCGACGATCGGGCAGGGCCAGCGGATCGGGATCGCGCGTCTCCGAGGTGAACGTCCCGGTGAGCGAGCGGTCGAGCAGCGGGATGCGCATGCCCAGTTCCGGGTAGTTCCAGACCATCACGTCGAACGGATACTCGCCCGGCACCGCACCCGCGCTGACGGCCCCGCGATTGAAGCGGAAGGTCGTCGAGACGCCATGCGGATTCAGCTCGACCGACCGCGGCGGCCCGTAACGCGCGTAGACCTCGGCGCGGGCGTCCAGCCCCGGCCGGAGCGGATCGAAGAACAGCAGGTAGGCCAGCGCCGTGCGCGTCCAGTACTCGAGCCGCGCCTCATTCTGCGGCGTGGTCGGATCGGGGTCGGTCCCGGCCCACGGGTCCCCGCGGAGCGACACCGTCTCGCCCAGCCCCGTCCACGACGGCCGGTCGAAGAGGGCGCGCAACGTCGGATCGAGCCTGGGAACGGCGGCGACAAAGAGGCTCTCCGCCCGCTCGATCTCGCCGCGGCGATAGGCCAGGGCCGCCACCGCCAGCGGAGCCGCCGGACGGCGCGGCCGACCCGCCAGCGCTCGCTCCGCCGCCGTCGCCGCCCCGGCGAGATCGCCCTGCTCGTAGCGCAGCGGCGCCAGGCGCAGCCAGCCGTCGGCCCCGTAGGGGCGCAGCCGCGTGACCGTGTCGAGCACCGCGGCGGCCGCGGCGAGCGCCGCGCGGTTCAGGGTGCGCAGGAACTCGCGCTTCCAGGCCAGCCCGAGGGCCATGTAGCCCTCGGGCGAGCGGGGGTCGAGCAGGATGGCGCGACGGTAGCTGTCACGCGCCTTCAGGCGGAAGTCGCCCTGCTCCTGCAGCCGCCCCAGCGCCAGCCACGGCTCGGCGTACGCGGGATCGAGACCGATCGCCTGCTCGATGTCGCGGGCAGCGCGCTGGCGCGACTCGACTGCCGTGTCGGCGATCGCCTCCCAGGCCCAGCGCGTGAGCGCGCGGGCGTTGGCGAGCGAATCGGCGCGCGTGCGCGCGGGGGCCGCCGGACCGCGCGCCGCCGACGCCGGCGTCGGACACAGCAGGATCACGAACAGCAGGAACAGGCGGCGCAGGGGACGGCCTCCGGGGCGCATACATGCGATCGGACGAGGACCGTCAGCCTAGCCGGGACTATTCATGAACCGCAAGCCGAGGCTGCGAGATGACCGCGGGA
>CAYNPF010000099.1:0-8064 GCA_964398895.1 uncultured bacterium | reverse complement strand
TCAGTTTCCGGCTGATGGGACTGGAGGACTGGAGTGCGCCGACCGCGCGCCCGGAACGCCGCCTCGGTGCCCTCGCCGCCGGTGACTACGTGCTGCAGGCGCGCGCCTGGGATGGCCATGGACGTCCGGCTGCAGCAGCCTTGAGCTGGCCGTTCCGGGTGTTGCCGCCCTGGTGGAGCAGCCGCGGCGCGTGGTTTGCCTATGTCCTGCTGTTCGCGCTCGGCGTGGCCGCCATCGAGATCTGGCGCCGCCGGCCGGAGCGGTTCGTGAGGCGCAGGCGCCAGATCTCGAGCGGTTCGCCGGGCGGGACGAAGATGGTGTACTCGCTCTCGATGCCCTCGTGGCGCGCCACGATCGTGGTGTAGCCGATGCCGTGGCGGACCTCGTAGCGGGAGGGCCGGGCCTTCACCGGCTGCCAGCCCAGGGACCAGCGGCGGCCGGTGTCGCGGTCGCGGCAGTAGATCCACTTGCCCCACTCGTCGCGGACCAGGTCCTGCTCCCAGCGCGTGAGGCGGTTGAGGGTGGCGTGGGTCATCCACGAGTAGCCGCCGCCCGCCTGCGAGATCACCGTGCCGTACTCGCCCGGGCAGATGACGTTGACCCAGGGACGCGGCGTGTCCGGTCGCGTGATGACGTACTCGCGCCCGTCCGCGCTGAAGTGCCCGTACTTCGTGGAGAAACGCTTGCTCATCCGGTCGGCTCCCAGCCCGCGCGGCGTTCCCGCCGCCCGACGCTCCAGGTCAACATACCGAAGCCCGCGTGCCTGCGCACGCGGGCCTCGGTCGCACGGACGGATCGTCCGCGTGATGCTCGTGCGACGACTACCGGTACAGCGTCTTCACCTGACCCCACGAGGTGTTGTGCGCCGGCGTGGCCGACGGGCCCTCGAAGTGGATGTTCTCCCAGTTGCAGGTCGCGTCACACAGGGCGCCGCCGTTCCAGCCCGGCACCTGCATGTAGCCACCGACGTTGGCGTAGTACAGCTCGCCCCAGAGGCCGTGATCGGCCGCCTCGGCCTCGTTCGCCTTGTCGAAGGCCAGCGGGCCGCTGCTGTAGCCGGTGCCGTTGTAGTAGAGCTGGTACTCGATCGTGGCCGGCGCGGCCTCGCTCAGCGAGTTCGGATCGTACGTGATCTGCATCCAGATCGCGGCGCCCGGGGTGTAGCGGAGACCGTAGGCGGCGGTGAAGCTGTAGAACGGGAGCCGGCCGCCGAAGCAGGCGATCTCACCGCTGGCCGCGTTCAGCATGAACTTGCCGTCCGTCGGCGCGCCGCCCCACCACATGTTCCACCACGGGGCGAGCATGAGGCCCGCCTCGCCCGAGGGGCTGTTGAACTTGACCACCGCCGAGTAGCGGTAGTGGCTGCAGTTCTCGAACGCGGCCCGCGTGATGCCCTGGTCCTCGGAGAACGACCAGTTGTGCAGGTTCGTGCCGGTGCAGCCCTCGTCCGCGTCGTGGATCGAGATGAGGGTCGGGTAGTTGTTCACGACGGTGAGATCCGAGCCCGGGCAGTCGTTCCAGATGCGGGTGGTGACGACCGCGCCGTTGGGCGACGGGGTGTAGCCGGGGCACGTGAGCCCGTCCGCCATGGCGATGCTGGCGAACAGGCCGAGAGCCATCACGACGCCCAGAGTGAGGTAGCTGATCCGCTTCATGTGGTGGGATCCTCCTTCCGACGGGTGTGAGACATGTGAAAAGCGGACAGACAGAACGCCATGCAACCGGCCCGCGGGCAGATGAGACCCGGCCAGCCTCGGGGGACCTCTCCCGTGGTTCGCGCCCAGTACCGGGGATTCGTCACGGCGTTGACCAGACAATCGTACCACTTCGCCGCGCCGACACCACAGTTCCCGGGGGGCCGGATTGGTCCTTCCACCCGCGTGTAAACGTTTACATGCGGACCCGAACCGTGTCAACGAAAAACGAAATCCGCTCGTTGTCGAGGGCCGATTCCTGAGCCATTTTCCCCACCTGCACGCACGGGGATGGCACGAGCGGGTTCGCCCGGGGGCTCGTGGCGCGGTTCCGTCGGGGGCACGGTGCTTTCCGGCGGCCGGCTAAGCCCATGGGCGCCAAGGCGGCGGCACGCCGGCCGCGGTTTGGGTCATCCGCGGGGCCGGATGTAGGCTGCGAGCTTCCGGCGCCGGCGGGGACGTCCGCGGCCCGAGCGGCCCGGGGGCGGACAGGAGCCGCCGGGTCGCAGCGGGACCGCCGCGGGGAGGGACGTGGGCCGTGATGACGTGCAAGGACGGTGGATTCCTGCTGGACGGGCGGCCTCACTTCGTCTTCTCGGGCGAGATCCACTACTTCCGCCTGCGGCCGCGCGAGTGGCCGTTGCACCTGCGCGCCGCGCGCGCCGCCGGCCTGAACGCCGTCAGCTCGTACGTGCCCTGGCTGTGGCACGAGCCCGCGCCGGGGACGTTCGACTTCGCGGGGCGGACGCACGCGCAGCGTGACCTCGTCGGCTACCTCCGCCTGGTGCGCGAGCACGGCCTGCACTTCATCGCCCGCGTCGGCCCGGTCTCCAACGCCGAGCTGGTCCACGAGGGCGTTCCCGGCTGGCTGCTGGCCGATCATCCCGAGGTGTCGGTGCGCGGCCGCGACATCACGAACCTGCCGCACACGACGCTGCTTGCCTACCACCACCCGGTCTTCCAGGAGCACGTCGGACGCTGGTACGACGCCGTCCTGCCGCTGGTGGCGCGTCACGCGCACCCGCACGGTCCCGTGGTGCTCGTCCAGCTCGACAACGAGATCGGCATGGTCCACTGGCTGCAGAAGGCCGCCGATCACGGGGAGGACACCGAACGGCGCTACCGCGCGTTCCTGCGCGAGCGCTACGCCGGTGACCTGACGCGGCTCAACGACGCGCACGGCAGCCGCTGGCGCGACTTCGACGAGATCCTGCAGCCCGCCGACGGTGACGACCGGCAGGCGCCCCGGCTGCTGCGGGACTGGATGGCGTTCTACCAGCGCTACTACGCCGACTACTTCGGCTCCCTGCAGGCGCGCTACCGCGCCCACGGCCTCGAGCTGCCGGTGCTGGCCAACATCCCGCAGTTCTACGACTTCGACGTGCGCGGGCGCGGCGTCTACGCCCCGATGACGACGATGATGTTCCGCGATTTCCCGCGCGTGGTGCCGGGCGTGCTGCTGGGCGGCGCCTACCAGATGCGCCGGCTCGACTACGAGAACTTCCACGACATCGCCGTCACCAGCGAGGTGGTGCGCATGGTCAGCGGCCCGGACGTGCCGGTGACCTGCGCCGAGCTGCAGAGCGGCATCATGCGCGACCGGCCGCGGCTCTACCCGCAGGATGTCGAGCTGAACCTGAAGACCTCGGCGGCGCACGGCCTCGACCTGCTGAACGCCTACATGTTCTCGGGCGGCCGCAACGAGGCGGGCATGGGCGCCTTCGGCACCTACCACGAGTGGCAGGCGGCGGTGGCGGCCGACGGCGGCCGACGCGAGCACTTCGCCGCGCTGCGCGACTTCGGACGGCAGGTGCGCGCCTTCGGTCCGCGCCTGGCCGCCACCCGCAAGCGGGCGGACGTCGCCCTCGGCTTCTACGCGCCCTACTGGACGACCGAGTACCTGGTCGGCCCGCGGATCGAGGCGCTGGAGTGGCGCAAGACCAACCTGTTCTACGACGGCCTGGCGCGGCTGCTGCAGCTCGCGCACCTGAACAGCACCTTCCTCGATCTCGAGGCGACGCCGGCGGACGAACTGGCGCGCCGCCCGGCGCTGGTCGTCTTCTCGCTCGAGTCCATGGACGAGGCCACGCAGCGCAAGCTGGCCGACTACGTGGCCGCCGGCGGGCGGCTGCTGCTGAACCCCGGGCTGCCGGTGCGCGGCGACGGCGGCGAGGCCTGCACCGTCCTCGCCGACCGGCTCGGCGTTCGCGTCGGCGGCACGGCGGGCGGGAACGTCTGCTACCGCGTGGGCGGGCAGGAGGCGCTGGCCCAGGGCGGCGTCACCTGGTTCGCGGCGCCGGGGGCGACCGTGCTCGCCGAGACCCTCGACGGGCGGCCCTGCGGTCTCGAGGTCCGGTGCGGCGAGGGGATCGCGCTGGTCCTGGGCTTCGGGCTCAACCACATGTTCGACTACCAGGTCGGTCTGCTGCGCGGCCTGCTCGAGCGGCTCGACGTGCGTCCCGCGGTCGAGACCTCGCCCGATCTGCAGGTCGTCCTGCGCGCGGCCGCGGACCACGGCTTCCTCTTCGTGGCCAATTACCACGACCAGCCCCGCGACGGGCGCGTGCGCCTGATCCTGCCGGGCGAGCGCCGGGCGACCACCTTCCCGGCGCGCGGGTGCATGCGCGTGGGCAGCCGGCGCGCCTACGTCCTGCCGTTGAACCTGCCGCTGGCCGGCGGCGACGTGCTGCGCTACGCCAGCGCCGAGGTGCTCGATGTCGGCCGCCGCGGGGGGGAGCACCGGCTCGTGCTGAGCGGCGCCGCCGACGGCGCGGCCGAGCTCGAGCTGCTCGGTGCGGCGACGCGCGCCACCCTCGACGGCCGGCGACTGCCCGTCGAGCGCCGCGGTCGGCGGTCGCGCGTGCGTTTCGCCACCACCGGCCGGCCGCAGGTGCTGCGGTTGCGCTGAGGCGGCGGCGCCGGGACGGCTACGACGCGGCGCTGGAGTGGTCGTGCACCACGCGCCAGCCGTCGTCCGGCGACCAGCGCAGCAGCAGCGTGAAGAGCCCCTCGGCGCGATGGTCGCGGAAGGCGAGGCTCCAGCCGCCGCGCACCAGCGCGACGCCGCGGGCCGGCAGGGTGACGTCGTGCAGATCGAAGGCGAGCGTGCCCATCTCGTGTCCCTCGCCCTGATAGCGCCGGCGGTAGCGCTCGAGCGTCGTCTGCCAGCCGTGCGTCACCGTGCCGCCCGAGTAGAAGGTGAGCGAATCGGACTTCCAGTAGCCGCGCATGAAGCCCTCGAGGTCGCCGCGGTTCCACGCCGTCACCTGATCGGCGAGGAGCCGGCGCACGGCGCGCGGATCCTGGTCCTCGGGCATCACGCACTCGGTCGGGGCGAAGGGGGAGCCGGCCGCCTCCAGCAGGCGCGGGGCGAGCGAATCGGCCGGCGCCGCGGCGGCACGGGCCGACGGGACGGTGGCCAGGGCGGCGAGCAGCACGGCGGTCAGCACGACGGGCCATCTCGACATGGGGCGTCTCCGACGTTGGGGGTCCGGGGGCACGCCCACGACTGTGCGCCCGAGCGGTCCGGGCCGCAAGCCGCGCCTTGACGCTGCGCGCGGCCGGGCGTCTCATCGCCGTCCGCCACCGCATCGTCCCCCTGGCCGCGAGGTCCGACATGAACGACCGCATCGAGCTGCCCGCCGCCGCCACGCTGTTCGAGCCCCTCGTCCTGCGTGGCGTCACGCTGCGCAACCGCGTCGCGCTTTCGCCGATGGCGCAGTACTCGGCGGTGGACGGGCTGGCCGGCGACTGGCACTTCGTGCACTACGCGAGCCGGGCCGCGGGTGGCGTGGGTGCGGTGGTGGTCGAAGCGACCGCGGTGCGGCCCGAGGGACGCATCACCCCCGGCGATCTCGGGTTGTGGCGGGACGAGCAGGTCGCTCCGCTGGCCCGCGTGGCCGCGGCGATCGCGGCACAGGGCGCGCTGCCCGGCATCCAACTCGCGCACGCGTGGCGCAAGGGCGGCGTGGCGGCGCCGTGGGAGGGCGGCCGCGCCGTGCCGCCGGCGCAGGGGGGCTGGACGCCGCTGGGGCCCGGCGACGAGCCGTTCGGTCCGGACCACCCCGCGCCGCGACCGATGTCGCCCGCCGATCTCGCGGCCGTGGTCGCCGCCTTCGTCGCCGCGGCGCGGCGGGCGCAGCGGGCGGGCTTCCGCTTCGTCGAGATCCACGCCGCCCACGGCTACCTGCTGCACGAGTTCCTCTCGCCGCTGGTGAACCGGCGTGACGACGGCTACGGCGGCGCGTTCGAGTCCCGCGCCCGCCTGCTGCTCGAGACGGTGACGGCGGTGCGCGCCGCGTGGCCCGACGAGCTGCCGCTGTGGGTGCGCATCTCGGCGACCGACTGGGCCGAGGGCGGCTGGGACCTGCCCGAGGCGGTGCGACTGGCCGCGCGGCTGCGCGCCGCCGGGGTGGACCTGGTGGACTGCTCGAGCGGCGGCGCCGTGGCGCACCAGCGCGTCGCGACCGGGCCCGGCTACCAGGTGCCCTTCGCCGAGCGCATCCGGCGCGAGGCCGGCGCGCGCACCGGCGCGGTCGGCCTGATCACCGAGCCGGCCCGGGCCGATGCGGTGCTGCGCGAGGGGCGGGCCGACGTCGTCCTGCTCGGGCGCGTGATGCTGCGCGAGCCGTACTGGCCGCTGCGGGCGGCGATCGAGCTGGGCGTCGAGGGCCCGTGGCCGAAGCCGTACCTGCGCGGCCGTCCCGGGAGCCGGTGAGCCGACTCAGCCCAGCGAGTCGCTGATCTTGCGGAAGTGGTGGCCGTAGATGGCCAGCGTGATCGCGGTCTCGAGCTGCGTGGGCCGGCGGACGAACGTCCAGGCCATCAGCCGCCAGTACTGGTAGCGCTCGCGCCCGACCAGCCCCAGCCGCACGTTGGCGTAGGCCAGCGCCCGCAGGTTGCTCCAGTCGAGCCTCGGTCGCATGCGCGGCGGCCGGTACTCGCGCAGGAACGTGCGCACCCGCTGGTAGTAGTCGCGGGGCGCGTAGAGCCGGCGCACCAGGTTCTGGTAGCCCTGGCTCAGCGCCTCGACGTTCATGCGGGGGACGAAGTTGGTCGTGCCGTCCATGTTGTCGCCGCTGGTGCGGCCGGTGAGGCGCCCCTCGCTGCGCAGCCGCTCGTAGAGCCGCGTGCGCGGCAGCGCGTTCAGCACCCCGACCATGGCGGTGACGATGCCGCTCTTCTGGATGAACTCGATCTGGCGCTGGAAGATCGCCGGCGTGTCGCTGTCGAAGCCGACGATGAATCCGCCCTGCACCTCGAGCCCGGCGCGCTGGATGCGCTTGACGTCGGCCACCAGGTCGCGGCCGCGATTGTGCGCCTTGTCGCACTCCTTGAGCCCGGCGTCGTCGGGCGTCTCGATGCCGATGAAGACCGTGCGGAAGCCGGCCTCGACCATCATCCGCATCAGCTTCTCGTCGTCGGCGAGGTTGATCGAGGCCTCGGTGAAGAAGTGGACGCCGGGGTGGTGCCGCTTCCAGGCGATGAGCACCGGCAGCAGCGTCTCCTTGAGGTAGCGCTTGTTGCCGATGAAGTTGTCGTCCACGAAGAAGACCCGGCCGCGCCAGCCGCGCCGATGGAGGCCGTCGAGCTCGGCCACGATCTGCTCGGGGGTCTTCACCCGCGGGCGGTGGCCGAACATCGCGGTGATGTCGCAGAAGTCGCAGTCGTAGGGACAACCGCGGGAGAACTGCAGGCTCATCGAGGCGTAGCGGCCCAGCTCGGCCATCTCCCAGCGCGGCGCCGGGGTGCTGCGGATGTCGGGGAACTCCCGCGAGGCGTAGACGCGCCCGGCCCGGCCCTGCGCCAGGTCCGCGAGGAAGCGCGGCAGCGTCACCTCGGCCTCGTCGAGGACGAAGTGATCCACCTCGGGGAACTGGTCCTGCTCGGGGCCGAACAGCGGGCCGCCGGCCACGATCGTCTTCCCGGCGTCCCGGCAGCGCGCGATCAGCGCGCGGGCCGAGGCGCGCTGCGCGATCATTGCGCTGACGAAGACCAGGTCGGCCCACGCCAGGTCGCGGGCCCGCAGCGACCGCACGTTGGTGTCCACCAGCCGGAGCCGCCAGTCGGCCGGCAGCAGGGCGGCGACGGTGAGCAGCCCCAGGGGCGGGAGGGAGGCACGCTTGCGGACGAACTTGAGCGCGTGCTTCATGCTCCAGAACGTGTCGGGGAACTCAGGGTAGAGCAGGAGGACGTTCATGCCCCCCCCACACTACACGCCCCCGACCGGGAAGGACAGCGGGCCGGTGCGGTCGCGTCCGCTTCGCGACGATCGCGGCGCGCGACGGCGCTCAACGCCGCGAGTGGGCGCGGGCGAAGTCGATGAAGCCGCGCTCGACGTCGGTGCGCACGAGCCGCACGCGCACGCGAT
>CAYNPF010000098.1:0-8070 GCA_964398895.1 uncultured bacterium | reverse complement strand
TGCTGCCGGGCACGGCCTTCGGCCCGTATCCCGAGCGCGTGCGCTTCTCGCTGGCAACGCGCCGGGACGACGTGGGCGAGGCGACACGTCGCCTGCGCGAGCGCTACGCGGGCACGCCGGCGGGTTGAGCGGGCTAGCCCGGACTATTCATGAACCGCAAGCCGAGGATGTGGGATGGCCGTGGAGGACAAGGAGTACGGCGTGGCCGCGACGCAGTCGGGGTTGAACACCCCGTCGAGGAGCGGCCACGCCGCACGACGCGGTCATCCGCGGCCAGACAGCGTCCGCAGGCGCGGGCTCATGAATAGTCCGGGCTAGAGCTCCTGGCCGTCGGGGCCGAGCAGGCGCGATCGGCGCGCGGCCGGCGCCGCACCGGGATTCGCCGCGGGAGTCGCCTCGTCGGGTGCCGGTTCCAGCTCCTCGGCACCGGGCGGCACGGCGTCCTCGTCCACCTCGATGACGTAGCCGCCGTCCACGGCCTGCGGCACGATCACGTGGTCGAGGGCGACGCGGAAGACGTCCTCCATGGTCTCGACCGGCACCAGCTCGAGTCGGGCGCGCACGTCGGCGGGGATCTCCTCGAGGTCCTTCTCGTTCACCGCCGGGTAGAGCATGGTGCGGAAGCCGGCGCGATGCGCGGCCAGCGCCTTCTCGCGCAGCCCGCCCACCGCCAGCACGCGACCGCGCAGGCTCACCTCGCCGGTCATCGCCACGTCGTGGCGGATCGGCCGGTCGCTCAACACCGAGGCGATCACCAGCCCGACGGTGATGCCGGCCGAGGGCCCGTCCTTGGGCACGCCGGCGGCGGGGAAGTGGATGTGGATGTCGTAGCTCGCGAAGGCCTCGGCGTCGATCTCCAGCACGTCGGCGCGCGAGCGCACGAACGAGTGGGCCGCCTGCACCGATTCCTTCATGACCTCGCCGAGCTGGCCGGTGGTGACCACGCGGCCGCTGCCCGGCATCTTGAGCGCCTCGACCACGAGGATCTCGCCGCCGGTGGAGGTCCACGCCAGGCCGGTGGCCACGCCGACCTCGTCGGTCTTGCCCGCGGTCTCGAGCGTGAACAGGCGGTGCCCAAGGTAGCGCTCGAGCTGCCGCGGGGTGACGAGGTGGCGGTGCGCCGCGCCGTCGGCGCGGCCGAGCGCCACCTTGCGGCACACCGTGGCGATCTGTCGCGTCAGGCCGTGCACGCCGGCCTCCAGCGTCCAGCCGCGCACGATGTCGCGCAGGGCGTCGTCGGTCAGGCGCAGGTCGCGGGTGGTGAGGCCGTGCTCGCGGAGCTGGCGCGGTAGCAGGAAGCGCCGGGCGATCTGGATCTTCTCGTCCTCGCCGTAGCCGGGGACCTCGATGACCTCGAGGCGGTTCTGCAGCAGCTCGGGCAGCAGCTCGGTGTTGCTGGCGCAGAGGATGAGCAGGGCGTGTGAGAGATCGAGCGGCAGCGCCAGGTAATGGTCGGTGAATCGCGCCCGCGCCGCCGGGTCGAGCAGCTCGAACAGCGTCTCGAACACGCCGAGGCCGGTCTCGCCGATCAGGCGGTCCACGCCGTCCACCAGGATCACCGGGTTGCGCACGCCGGCCTCGCGCAGGGCGCGGACGATGCGCCCCGGCTGCGCGCCGGGCAGGCTGCGCGGCGTGCCGCGCAGTCCGGCGACGTCGTCCACGCCGGACAGGCCGAGGTGCACGAACGGCCGATGCAGCGCGCGCGCCACCGCGGCGGCGAGCGACGACTTGCCGGTGCCGGGCGGCCCGGCGAGGCAGAGCACCGGTCCGGGCAGGTCGGGACGCAGGCGACGCACGGCGACGTACTCGACCACGCGCTCCTTCACTCGCGCGAGTCCCAGGTGTTCGCGGTCGAGCAGGGCGGCGACCTGCTCGAGCACGGCGTCCTCGGGAGCGAGCCGATCCCACGGCAGCGCCCACAGCCACTGCAGGTAGGAACGGATCTGCGCCGCCTCGGGCGAGCTGGGCGAGAGCCGCCGCAGGCGCTCCATCTCGCGCTGGGCCCGGCGCATCACCTCCGAGGGCAGGCTGGCGTAGGCGAGTGATTTCGTCGCCTGGCTTCCGGCGGACACGAAGCGGCCGGCCAGAGGTGTGGCCGACGCGCGCAGGGCGCGGCCGGTCCGACTCGGACTGGACTGCGGGCGCAGGGCTCGCGGCATGGGCGTCTCCGTCGTGGGTGCGGTCGTGGCGCTCGTCTGCCGGGACGCCGTCCCGGGGGCCGCCCGGATCCTGGCGATCCCACCCAGGACAGCATGCAATCCACTTGCCGGGAGTCGGTCCTCTGGAGCCCCCGGGACGGTCGTGGCTCAACTCGTTGCGGGGCTGGGTCTTTGCCTGTTCGTCCGGCCGCCGGATCGAAGTCACGACCCGGCAGCGGTGAGCCAGGATGGGTCCGCCGGCGGCGGCTGCCGCACAGAATGCATCCGGCCGCGAACCAGGGGCCGGGCGGCGCAGTCGGCACCGCCCGGCCGGGACGTGGGCTCGTGAATGGCCCGGGCTACGGCGACGACGCGGCGAGCCGCGCGGCCGCCGCCCGGTGTAGCGTCGAGTCCGCGTCGCCGGCGCGGGCCAGCAGCCGGCCCAAAGCTGCGTGCGCCCCGCCCTCGAATGGATCCACGCGCAGCACTTCGCGCCAAGCCCGGATGGCGCCCGGGGCGTCACCGCCCGCCTCGAGCATGCGCGCCTCCAGCCGGTGCCCGTCGGGCATGTCGGGATTCAGCGCCACGCAGCGCCTGGCCTCGGCCAGCGCCCGGCCCGGGTTGCCCTGGCCGGCGGCCGCCTGGCTGAGGGCCGCGTGCCGGCCCAGCAGGTCGGGGGTGAGTCCGTTCTCGGCCGCGAAGAACTCGTCCACCTCCTGTGCCGAGGCCCCGTGGGCAACCATGGCTCGGGCCAGTTGGAAGCGGGCCAGCCAGTCGCTCGGATCGTTTGCGACGGTCTTCTGCAGGCGCGCGATGGCCCCGGCGTCGTCCCCCCGGAGAACGGCAGTATCGGCGCCGAAGGTCCCGGCCCGCGGCGAGCCGGGGGTGATCCACACGGACACGTACGATAACAGCGCCCAGGCGCCGAACAGCACCAGCAGGAGCGTTCCCGCCCGACGCAGGCTCGCCGCCGCGAGGTCGAGGCCCAGGGCGACGAACGCGCACAGCGGCAGCAGCGCGCCCAGGGCATAGAACGACTTGATCGTCCCGTAGTGGGGCACGTTCAACGTCATCGAGACGAGGGCCGCGAAGCTCACGAAGGCCGCTGCCAGCAGCGTGCCGTCCACCGGGTCCCGGTGCCGGATCCAGCGCAGCAGGAACGCCACGCCACCGACGAGCAGGGCCAGGGATGGCAGCAGTGCGACAAGGTAGCCGGCGGACATGAGGCTCGAACACCAGGGCGGCGCCATCCACAGCGAGACCTCGCCGGAGAGGAGACCGTCGCCCCAGAGCGTCGAGTAGAGCCCGTCCCACAATCCGTCCAGACCCGCGAAGTAGGGGGCCGAGAAGACGCGGCCGAAGCGCAGGAAGTCCGCGGCCGTCCGGTAGCCGGGGTCCTGCCACCAGCGATGGCCCGAGAGGGCCTCCCAGTTGCCGACCACGGGTGCACCGAAGCGGTACCAGACCCAGGCGTAGTACCAGCCGCAGACCAGCGCGGTCACGGCGACGACGAGGCCGAGTTCCGCCAGGCACCTCGTTGGCCGACGGTCCGGCCGTCGGGCCAGCCGTACGCCGAGTACGCCGAGGACGACCACCACCACCAGCAACGCGGAGACCTTGGTCAAGAGGGCCAGGCCCATGGCGAGTCCGAGCAGCGCGAGGAGGCCCGGGCGCGGCCGCTCGCGGCGGAGCGCGAGCAATCCCAGGAGCAGCACGGCGCTCGACAGCGTGGCCGCCAGCGTCTCGTTGGTCGGCAGTTGGTAGAGGCAGAGGGACATCGGCAGGAACGCTGCGAGCACGAGGCCGAGCAGCCACCGGCGCGGCCGGCCCGGGAAGACGAGGCGCAGGGCGACGCCGATCAGGACCAAGTTGGCGATCCCGGACAACAGCCCCAGCCCCCGGAGCAGATTCGCCCCATCGGGGCCGGGAACGCTCCGGCCGGCGATGCCGAGGACCAGGGCGGCGATCGCGTAGTACAACGGAGGCTGGTACATCTGCCAGCCCTGGTCGGCCATCGGGACGGCGTGGTGCTCGAGCAGGTAGCGCACGTAGTCGAGATGGCCAGTGGCGTCGAAACCGGCACCGGCACCCAGCCACCGGGCGTCATTGACGAAGAGCGCGGTCCAGGCCGCGGCCGCCACCCCGAGCGGGCCCCAGAAGAGCCACGGCGCCGGCGGTACGCTGGCGAGCGCGTTGTGCCGGCGTCGCGCCCAGCGCCCGAGCGGCACGACGATGCCGATCGAGAGCAGGACGAGCAGAGCGAGCGTCCCGGGGCGGGTCCGGAACGCCCGGGCCGGCGAGACGATCTGCCCGTCGGGATCGGCGCGACGGCACGACCTGGCCGCATCGGCACGAACGGCCGGTTCCCAGGTCGCGCCCGCCCAGGACGTCTCCCAGCGGGAATCGCTGGCGATGACCTGGTCGGGCAGCGCCAGCCGCACCCACAGCGCGGGTGGGCCCATTTCGTTGGTGACCGTCACCTCCAGCCGGTTCACGCCCGCGCGCAGGAGGCTCGCGACATCCACGCGGCGCGGGCGCTTCCAGGTACCATCCTCGTCGTTGGCGATCACGGAGCGGCCATTCAGCGACAGGTGGAACCAGCGCAGGGCCCGGACCTGCAACTCCGCCGAGTGGGGCGCGTTCGCCAGGCGGAAGGAGCGCCGGAAGGTCGCCGCCAGCGGGACGGCCGGGTGCATGCCGAGACTGCTCGGCGCCGGATAGACGATCCACGCGGCGGCGCGCCCGGCGCCCAGGAAGCTCACGCCGGGATCGCGCAGTGCCTTCCACGCGAGCCCGCCCGCGGCCAGCGCCAGCACAGTGACGACCGCCAGGGCCGCGGCCAGCGTGGCGCGGCGCGCCGGGACGGTGACGGCCGGGGTCGGATGCTCTCGCTTCAACGGCCGACTTCCATCACGGCTCCTCCTCATCGTGGGGCCCCGGGTCCGTGGTCGCGATCATGGAGTCTAACAGACGGGTTCACGTCCGGTCCTTCGCGGAGCGCGACCGCCGCCACCGGCATCACGTGGACTCGTGGTATTCCTGCTCGGCGTTCACCTGCCAGATGTGGCTGCGGTCGCGGATCCCGGCCAGCAGGTCGTCCACGGCGACCAGGGCGGTGAGCATGGAATGGTCGGAGTTGTTGTAACGGTGCTGGCCGTTGCGCCCGACGAGCAGGAGATTGTCGAACGCGTCGGTGAACTCCCGCACGTAATGCAGTTCGTGGTACGTGCCGAAGTAGGCGGGGTAGGTCTTCTCCATGCGGATCACCGTGTGGTCCAGCACGTCGGCGGGGTCGAGCACGCCGATCCGGTGGAGCTCGTCCACCGCCTGCCGCGCGAGGTCCGCGTCGGACAGGCTCCAGATCCCGTCGCCGACGCTGCAGAAGTGCTCCACCCCGATCCACGTCTTGTCCGGGTCGGCGGACAGGTAGGGGCTCCAGTTGTTGAAGATCTGCAGGCGACCGGCCTGGACGCCCGGGTCCTGGACGTAGATCCAGTTGTCGGGAATGCGCTCGTGGTCGGTCGGGATCCGTGTCCGGTTGCGCAATTTCAGCTTCTCCAGGAGCAGGCCCACGATGATGAAGTCGCGATAGACGAGCCCCGCCGCGATCTCGCGGACGCGCGCCGGGGGCACGGGGTCCATCCGGGCGATCAGATCGCGGATGGGCATGCTCGAGAAGAAGAGATCGCCAGCAACGACGTCGGTACGCCCGCGCGGATCGCGGGCCGCGACCTCCACCACGCGTTTCCCCTCGGTGCGCAGGCCGATGACCTCCTGCTGCAGGCGGATCTCGCCGCCCCGCTCGCGGACCTGTCGGGCGACCTCCTCCCAGAGCTGGCCCGGACCCCGCTTGGGGTAGTAGAAGCGCTCGATCAGGCTCGTCTCGTGCCCGGCCTGCCGGATGTCGCCCCGCCGGGGGCGGACCGCGGCGCGGAGCGCATGCCCGATGGCCCGCGAGACGGAGAGGCCTTTGACACGCTGCGCGCCCCACTCGGGGCGGATGTCCGAGCAGCGCAGGCCCCAGACCTTCTCGGTGTAGTCGCGGAAGAACGTCTGGTAGAGCTCGCGCCCGAAACGGTTGACGAAGAAGTCCTCGAGGGACTTCTCCTCACGGATGGGGAAACAACGGGCCCGCAGGTAGCCGAGGCCGATCCGGATCGTCCGCCGGAAGCCGAGGTTGCGGAACGTCGCCGGCGAGAGCGACAGGGGATAGTCGAAGAACCTGCCGAGGTAGTAGATGCGCGAGACACGCTGGCGGACGAGCATCGTCCCGGGGTCGTCCGAGTACCTCGTGGCGGCGAGCCGGTCACGTTCGCCGGCCGCTTCGGCCATCGCGTCGAGGGGGAGCCGCTTCAACCACCACTCCATCACCCGCCGGCTCTTCGAGAAGAAGCGGTGGCCGCCGATGTCCATCAGGTTGCCCTTGTAGTGGGCGGTCTGGCTGATTCCCCCGATCGCATCCGTCGCCTCGAGGACGATCGGGCGGAAGTCGGTGCGCTCGAGGAGGTCCAGCGCGGCGGTGAGGCCGGCGGGGCCGGCGCCGATGATGACGGCCGTCTTTCCGGACACGCGCAGTGGCCCTCCTGCCAGGGATCGGTGTCGCACCATACGGGCATTGCGGGGGCGGTGCGGCGCGGGGCCCGCAACGTACGAGGGAATTATGCCAGAAGGCCGGGGCCCCGGGCAGCGGCGATGTTCCGGAGGGCGCCGGCCCGGGTGGCGGAGGCGGCGGGGGCGGTGGGCGCCGGCGGGACAACGGCGCCGTCGACGGTGGAGCGATCCGACGGTGGCTGAGGTAGGATGGCGCGAATGGAGAACTCGACTCCCAATCCGGCGCTCTCCTCGCCACCGGCATCGCCGCACCCGGCCGCATCCGCCGTTCGGCCCCCGTGGCTGTCCCGGGTCCTGCACCCGGCGTCGCTGCTGCTGCTGGCGGCCGCGACGTTCGCGGCCTTCGCGGGCGTGCTGCACAACGACTGGGTGCTGTTCGACGACCCGGAGTACGTGCTCGCCAACCCGCACATCAACCGGGGGCTCACCTGGGCGGGGGTGCGCTGGCTCTTCCACGGCGCGCACGGCGGCAACTTCCATCCGCTGACCTCGATCCTGCACATGGTCAACGTGCAGGTCTTCGGCATGGTGCCGTACGGGCACCACGCCGTGAGCCTCGTGCTGCACGTCCTGAACGCGCTGCTGCTCGCGCTCGCGCTGCGCCGGCTGACCGGCGCGTGGTGGAAGAGCCTGCTGGTCGCGGCGCTGTTCGCGCTGCACCCGCTGCGCGTCGAGTCGGTGGCCTGGGCCTCCGAGCTCAAGGACGTGCTGAGCGGGCTGTTCTTCATGCTCACGCTCTGGGCCTACGCGGGCTGGGCCGAGCGTCCGGGTCGGCCGCGTGCCACGCTGGTCCTCGCCGGCCTGGCGCTCGGTCTGGCGGCCAAGCCCATGCTGGTGACGCTGCCCTTCGTGCTCGTGCTCCTCGATGTCTGGCCGCTGGGGCGGCTGAACGGCGGGCCGCGGGCCGCGGCCGAGCGGGCGGTCCCCTGTGCCGCGCCGCGGCGGTCGCTGGTGGGGCTCGTCCTCGAGAAGTGGCCGATGTTCGCACTGGTGGCCGCGTCCTCGGTGACGACCTTCCTGGTCCAGCGCGCCTCGGGCGCGGTGGCCAAGCTCGCGATGGTGCCACCGGAGGTGCGGGTGGTGAACGCGCTGCTCAGCTGCTGGCGCTATCTCGGGGCGACGGTCTGGCCGCACGGCCTGATGCCGTTCTACCACCTCGACCCGACCCACGTGGCCTACGAGCGAGGCGCGTTGGCGATCCTCGCCCTGCTCGCGGTGACGGCGCTGGCGCTGTGGCAGGTGCGCCGGCTGCCGTCGTTGCTGGTCGGTTGGCTCTGGTACCTGGGCATGCTGGTGCCGGTGGTCGGCCTGGTGCAGGTCG
>CAYNPF010000097.1:0-8136 GCA_964398895.1 uncultured bacterium | reverse complement strand
CGCCGGCTTCTCCTCCGTGGAGACCGTCGGCGGCACCACCGGCGCCACCGTGACGTCGGCCTCGGTGACGATGGTGACGTCGGGCAGCGTGATCACGCCGACGTGCACCGAGTCGCCGATGTTGAGGGCGGCGACGTCCACCTCGACCGACTGCGGGATCGCGGTCGGCAGGCAGCGCACCTTCAGCTCGCGCAGGATCGGCTCGAGGATGCCGCCGCCGTCCTTCACGCCGACCGGCAACCCGACGAGCTTGATGGGCACCTCGACCTCGATCTCCTCGGTGAGCGAGATGCGCAGGAAGTCCAGGTGGATGATGTCGTGGGTGAGCGGGTCGTACTGCACGTCGCGGATCAGCGCGGTGTGCTCGCCCCCCTCGAGGGCCAGGCCGATGATCGGGTTGCCGCCCTGCTTGCGCACGGCCAGTTCGAACTCGCGGGCGGACACGTTCAGGGCGATGGGCTCCTGGCCGTGACCGTAGAGCACACCCGGGATGCGTCCGGCCGCGCGCGCCTTGCGGGCCGCGCCCTTGCCGGTGTCGTCCCGGCGCGTGCCGGACAGTGGAATGACGGGCATCAGACTCCTCCTTCAAGCGGGGCGGACCCCGCGTTCATCGCGCCCGGCCCGTGCGGGCCGGACGTGCGTTCAGACGAACAGCGAACTGAGCGACCTCTCCTCGTGGATGCGTGCCACCGCCTCCCCCAGCAGGCCGGCCACCGACAGCTCGCGCACCTTCGCGATGGTCGAGCCCGGGGGATGGCAGATCGTATCGGTGATGACCAGTTCCTTGATGGCCGAGTCGTCAATGCGCTCCTGCGCGCCCGGGGCGAAGATCCCGTGGGTCACGCCGGCGTAGACGTCCTGACCGCCGTTGCGGTGGATGGCCTCGGCTGCCTGGCAAAGCGTCCGGGCCGTGGTCACCACGTCGTCGAACAGCACGACGTTGCGCCCCCGCACGTCGCCGATGATGTTCATCACCTCGACCGAGTCCGGCCGGGGCCGGCGCTTGTCCACCAACCCCAGTTCCCCTCCCAGCCGCTTGGCGTAGGCCCGCGCCATCTTCACGCTGCCGATGTCCGGGGCCACGATCATGAGGTTGGGAATGGCCTTCTGGGCGAAGTACTCGATGAGCACCGGCGCCGCGTAGAGGTGGTCGAACGGGATGTCGAAGAAGCCCTGGATCTGCGCGCTGTGCAGGTCCATGGTCAGCGCCCGGTCGGCCCCGGCCGTGGTGATCAGGTTGGCCACCAGCTTGGCGGTGATGGGAGCCCGGGGCTGGTCCTTGCGATCCTGCCGGGCGTAGCCGAAGTACGGCAGCACCGCCGTGACCCGGCGCGCCGAGGCGCGCTTGGCCGCGTCCAGCATGACCAGCAGCTCCATCAGGTTGTCCGCCGGAGGTGACGTCGCCTGCACGATGAAGACGTCGCCGCCGCGGATGTTCTCGTTGAACTTGACCGACACCTCGACGTCCTCGAACCGACTGACGGTGGCGTCGCCCAACGGTACTCCCAGCTTGTCGCAGATGGCCTGCGCCAGCCCGCGGCTGGCATTCCCCGAGAAGATCCGGCAGGGATCCAAGACGCTCTTCTCCCGGTTACGAGATCGAACGCACCCGCGGTCTCTCGGGACCGCGGAGGGAACAGGTGGAACTGGGACGAACGGACAGCTCTACGAAGGACACGGAACCAGCCGAACCGCCAGCCGCAACGTTGGCGCAGCCACTCGAGGCGGGGTCGGATG
Source organism: uncultured bacterium (assembly GCA_964398895.1). Lineage (GTDB taxonomy): Bacteria > Eisenbacteria > RBG-16-71-46 > RBG-16-71-46 > RBG-16-71-46 > JANXPZ01. The sequence continues at coordinate 6,399 of CAYNPF010000097.1, read as the reverse complement.
CAAGGCGGGCAAAGCCAGCCTGGGGTGGCCCGGATGCAAGGCGGCGAGGGTGCGGCGAGCGCAGACGTATTGGACATACGTCGAGCGAGCCGCGCCCGAAGCCAACGCAGCAGATGGGCCGCACCAGGTTGGCTGGGGCGGGAGGATTCGAACCTCCGAATGCGAGATCCAAAGTCTCGTGCCTTACCGCTTGGCCACGCCCCACCAACAGAACGGGATTTCCGTCACGGTCCGCCCCCGCAGATGCGAAGTCGGGGTGGCTGGCTGCTGGCCCAAAGAGAGGAAATGCGGGGGAAGAGTAGCCGGAGGAGCCGGCCGGAGTCAAACGCCGGGGGCCAGGACTTCGGAGCGGGCTCGGGGGGCCCGCCCGGGGCTCAGTAGAGCTGGTGCTCGGACTCGGCGACCGGCTGGCTCATGGCCGAGGGGTGCTTCAGCTCGCGCTCGTACTCGGTCATGACCCTCTCCGTCAGGTACTTGCGGGTCACGTCGTTGATGGGGTGGGCCAGGTCCTGGTGCTGGCCGTCGGGGCGCTTGCGGCTGGGCATGGCCACGAACAGACCGCTGTTGCCACGGATCACCTTCAGGCCCCGGATGACGAACGAGTCGTTCAGGGTGATGCTGACGAAGGCCTTCAACTTCTCGTCGTTGCGCAGCGAAACCCGCACCTCGGTGATCTCGATCATCGTGTCACCTCGGACCTTCCCTGAGAGGGAGCGCTGATTGCCTGAGTGTCACCGTCCAGCCGCGAAGGACCCGCATCCCATCGAGCCCCTGGCGTCCCTGCCCACAGCCGGCTAGCGAAGCCTGCCGATATCCAGCGCCCTCCTTGCAGAGCGAACGACGTAGAGCGCCTCGCTCCCCGCGAGACGATCCAGAACGGCTCGCACCGATGCACCTCGGGCAAGCAAGCCGAACACCGCCGATCCGCTGCCGGTCATGCGCGGTTCCAGCAGGCCCGCCTCGCGCATCCGCGAGCACAGACCGGTGAAGCTGGGGCTTCTCGCCCCGAGAACGGCCTCGAACGAGTTGCCCAGCCTGATGAACTCGCACGGCTCTATGACCATGCGCCCGGTGACTTTGCCGAATCTTAGTGGGGCGTTCCGTGCTGTCAAGCCATATCTGAAACGATCCAGTTCCGCGAAGGCCTGGGCGGTCGAGACCCGCCAGGCCGGCACGGCCACGATCGCCCGGAACGACCGCAGCCCCCGGACGGGGCGCAGCCGCTCCCCCCGCCCCGTGCCCAGGGCCGTCCCGCCCATCAGGGCGAAGGGGACGTCCGAACCCAGCTCGGCCCCCAGCTCCAACCGCTCGGCCAGCGGAAGGTGCACGCCGTAGAGGGCGAAGATCGCCGCCATCGCCGCGGCGGCGTCGGCGCTACCCCCGCCCATGCCGGCCTGGGCCGGGATGCGCTTGATCAGCGTCAGGCGCGCCCCCCCCGTGATGCCGGCGTGGCGGGCGGCCAGCCGCGCCGCCCGCAGCGCCAGGTTGGCCTGGCCGACCGGTACGGCCGCGCGGGTGCGGGCGGTCAGCCGGCCCCGCTCGGCCGCCGGCTCGTGGCGCACGATCAGGCGGAAGCCTCGCGGCTGCCGCTCGGCCAGCAGGGTGTCGGCGAGGGAGATGGACTGGAAGACCGTCGTCAGGTCGTGAAAGCCGTCGGCCCGGCGGGGCCCGACCGCCAGCCCGAGGTTGAGCTTGGCGCGCGCCGTGACGCGAACGCGGCGCGGGAGGCTCATCCGTGCGTGTAGAGGATGACGACCACGACGACCAGGTAGGCCAGCACGCAGCCCAGCAACGGCCGGTCGGAGAGCAGGACCTTCGACGGATCCTCGGCGGTCTCGGAGACCCGGACGACGTGCAGGTAGCGGAAGATCCCGTAGGTCACGAACGGCACGGTGTAGAGCAGCGCGTGGGTGTTGAACTTCTTCACCGTGTCCGGCCAGATGGTGTAGAGCGCGTAGCCCATGATGCTCGCCGCCGCCGAGATGTGCAGGAGCCCCTCGAGCAACGCGGGCGAGTAGAGCGCCAGCACCGCCCGCTGCCGCGCCGCATCACCGCCGGCGTTCACCAGCTCGCGGTGCCGCTTGCCCAGGCCGAGGAACAGGGCGCCGAAGAAGGTGCAGACCAGCAGCCAGGGCGACAGCTCGGTGGCCGGAGCCACCGGCCGCAGCAGCTCGACACCGGCGATGGCTCGCAGCACGAAGCCGAAGGCGATGAAGAAGACGTCGAGCAGCACGCGGTCGCGCAGCCACAGGATGTAGACGGCGTTCATGACCAGGTAGCCCGCGGCCACCAGCGCGAAGGGCCGACCGAGCCAGGCGGACAGCGCCCCCACCGCGGCCAGCAGCACGATCGCCCAGGCCCAGGCCGCCGCGATCGGCAACCGCCCCGAGGCGATGGGCCGCAGGCGCTTCTTCGGGTGGAGCCGGTCGGGACCGACGTCCCGCAGGTCGTTGAGCAGGTAGACCACGCCGGCCAGCAGCGAGAAGGCGAGGAAGCCGACCACCGCGCGGCCCAGCAGCGCCGGCTCGCCGGCCTGGCGGGAGAAGATCACGCCGGCGAACAGCAGCAGGTTCTTGGTCCACTGCCGCGGACGCAGCTCGACGACCAGCTCGCCGATCACCGGCCGCCACCCCGGCGCGGCGCCGGGAACAGCGCGCGCTCGACCAGGCCGCAGAGCGTGTGGCCCATGGCGATGTGGCCCTCCTGCACGAACGGCGTGGTGCGGCCGGGCGCGACCAGCGCGAGGTCGCAGAGGGCGGCGAAGCGTCGGCCGGCGGGACCGGTCATGCCGATCACCGTCAGGCCCTGCCGGTGCGCGACCTCGATGGCCCGGCTCACGTTGGCCGACTCGCCGCTGGTGCTGATGGCCACCAGCACATCCCCGGCGACGCCAAGGCCCTCGAGCTGGCGGGAGAACACCTGCTCGAAGCCGTAGTCGTTGCCGATGGCGGTGAGCGCCGAGCTGTTCGTGGTCAGCGCCACGGCGGCCAACGCCGGGCGGTCGGTGCGGAAGCGACCGGACAGCTCGGCGGCCAGGTGCTGCGCGTCGGCCGCGCTGCCGCCGTTGCCGCAGAAGTACACGGTGCCGCCCGACTCCAGCGCGGCCACCAGGGCCTCGGCCGCCTCGGCCACCGCCCGGGTGTTGCGCTCCAGCCGCGTCATGGCCCGGCCCGACTCGCGCAGCGCCGCGCGCGCCTCGCGTTCGAGCCAGCCCGTGCCCCGCTCGCGCTTCCCCCGCTTCGCCGCGGTCCTCGTCACGACTTCCTCCCGTTCGTTTCGGCCGTCACCTCGAGATGGCGCCGCACGGCATCCCGCCAGGGCGGCATGCGCCAGCCGGTCAGCTCCTCGAACCGCCCGTTCGACAGCACCGAGTAGGCCGGCCGGTGCGCCGGACGCGGGAACGACGCCGTGTCCGTGCGCGCCAGCGGCACGTCGAGCCCGGCCAGCGCCAGCGCGTGCGCCGCCAGGTCGTACCAGGTGCACTCCCCCGCGTTCGTGCAGTGACAGGTCCCGAAGCCCTCCGCCGCCATCAGGCGCAGCAGTCCCTGCGCCAGGTCGCGGGTGAAGGTGGGCGAACCGCGCTGATCGTCCACCACGCGAAGCGGCCCGCCGGCGCGGGCCTTCGCCAGGATCGTGTCCACGAAGTTGGGCCCGCCGGGACCGAACAGCCACGAGGTGCGCACGATCGCGTGCCGCGGCGTCACCGCCCGCACCGCCTGCTCGCCCGCCCACTTCGAGGCGCCGTAGACCGAGGCCGGCGCCGCCGTGGCGTCCTCGGCGTAGGGCGTCGTCGCCGTGCCGTCGAAGACGTAGTCGGTCGAGATCGCCATCACCGCCGCCTCGCAGTCCACCGCCGCCAGCGCCGCGTTGCGCGCACCCAGCGCGTTCACGCGGAAGGCCTCGTCGCGGAGGCTCTCGCAGTCGTCCACCCGCGCCAGCGCCGCGAGGTGCAGGATCCAGTCGGGGCGGAACTCCAGCGCCGCCGTCCGCAGCACCTCCAGCCGGGTCACGTCCAGCTCGGGCAGGTCGCCGCCGCGCGCCTCGTGGCCGGCCGCGGCCAGCGCCGGCATCACCGCCCGGCCGAGCATGCCGGCCGCGCCGGTGACCAGCACCCTCACGACAGCTCCAGCCGGCTCGAGTCCCCGAGCATGAGGCGGTGCGCCCGCGGACGCGAGTCCTTGCCGCAGACCACCACGTCCTTGCCGATCAGGCTCGACTCGATGCGGCCGGGGATGTCGGCGATGTGGCTGCGCTCGAGCACGATCGAGTGCTCGATCTCGCAGCGCTCGAGCACCACGCCGTCGGCGAGCGCGGTGAACGGCCCGACGTAGGAGTCGCAGATGCGGGCGCCCGCCCCGATCACCAGCGGGCCGCGCAGGTGCGAGTTCTCGACCACCGTGCCCGGGCCGATCGCCACGCCGCCCTCGATCTCGCTCGCGGCGTCCACGCTGCCCTGCACGTCGGTGGCCAGCCCCATCAGCATCATCCGGTTGCCCTCGAGCATGTCCTCGACCTTGCCGGTGTCCTTCCACCAGCCCGAGATGACGTGCGAGCGCACGCGCCGGCCGTTGTCAATGAGCCACTGGATCGCGTCGGTGATCTCCAGCTCGCCGCGCCCGCTGGGGCGGATGGCGCGCACGGCGTCGAAGATGCAGGCGCTGAACAGGTAGACGCCGACCAGCGCCAGGTCGGAGCGCGGCTGCTTCGGCTTCTCCTCGAGGCGCACGACGCGGTCGCCGGCCAGCTCGGCCACGCCGAAGTCCTGCGGCGTCTTGACGTGGGCGAGCAGGATCTGGGCGTCCGGCTTCGCCTGCTCGAACTCGTGCACGAACGGGGCGATGCCGTCCTTGATCAGGTTGTCGCCGAGGTACATGACGAACGGCTCGTCACGCAGGTAATCCTCGCTGATCTTGACCGCGTGGGCGAGACCGAGCGGCGCCTCCTGCTCGATGTACTCGACCTCGAGACCGAAGCGCGAGCCGTCGCCGACCGCGGCGCGGATCTCGGCCTGGCTGTTCACCATCACCGTGGTGCGCTCGCCGGTGCGGGCGTCGGGCTGCAGCATCTCGCGCGGGTCGCTGACCACGATGCCGACCTTGCGGATGCCGGCGTCGCGCAGCGACTCGAGCCCGTAGAACAGCACCGGCTTGTTGGCCACCGGCACGAGCTGCTTGGCGGCGGTGTGCGTGATGGGTCGCAGCCGCGTGCCGCGGCCGCCGGCCAGGACCAGTGCCTTCATCGCCGTTCCTCTCCCCTCGATCCCCGTCCTACGATGCCAGCGCCGCGGCCAGCAGCCGCCGCGCCTCGTCGAGCGCCGCTTCGAGCTTCGTCACGTCCTTGCCGCCGGCCAGGGCCAGGTGCGGCTTGCCGCCGCCCGAGCCGCCGGTCACCTGCGCCACCTGCTTCACCAGTTCGGCGGCGTTGAGCTTCTTCTCCTTCACCAGATCGTCGGTCACCGCCGCCAGGAAGGTGAGCTTGCCGCCACCCTGCAGCGCCAGCACCGCCGCGCCGCGACCCAGCCGACCGCGCAGCTTGTCGGCCGCCTCGCGCACCGCGTTGGTATCGGCCTCCGAGCGGACCTCGGCCACCGCCCAGCGACCGCCCGCGGCGACGGTGGCGTTCGCGGCCAGCGACTCCATCTCGGCCTCGAGCCCGCCCTTGCGGGCCTCCGCCTGCTCCCTGCGCAGCCGCTCCACCTCGCCGCGCAGCTTCTCGATCTGCTCCGGCAGCCCCGCCGGGGCCGTCTGCAGCAGCCCGGCGGCGCGGTGCAGCAGCGCGTCCTGCCCGCGGGCGTGGCGCAGCGCCTCGAGTCCGCACACCGCCTCGATGCGGCGCACGCCGCTGGCGATGGCCGAATCGGAGAGCAGCCAGAACGCGCCGATCTCGCCGGTGCGGGCGACGTGCGTGCCGCCGCACAGCTCGCGGCTGCCGGCGATGCCCAGCTCGGGCACGCCCTCGGTCGAGACCAGGCGCACCTCGGCGCCGTACTTCTCGCCGAACAGCATCATCGCCCCGAGCGTCTTCGCCTCGGCGATGGGCATGACCCGCCACGTCACCGGCCGGTCGGCCAGCGTCCAGCCGTTGATGCGCTCCTCGATGCGGGCGAGCTGCTCCGCCGTCGGCGCCTCGAAGTGCGTGTAGTCGAAGCGGAGCCGGTCGGGCGCCACCAGCGAGCCGGCCTGGCGCACATGCTCGCCCAGCACCGTGCGCAGCGCCTCGTGCAGCAGGTGCGTGGCGGTGTGGTGCCGCTGGGTGGCGAGCCGCGGCTCGGGCGCGATGCGCACCAGGAGCTCCCCGGCCGCACCGGCGGCGAGCAGCGCGTCACGCGTGCCCGCCTCCAGCCGCACGCGGTGGACGATCGCCTCGGCCTCGCGCAGCACGTGGGTCATCGGCGCCCGC
>CAYNPF010000096.1:0-8141 GCA_964398895.1 uncultured bacterium | reverse complement strand
GCCGCCGTTGACCGCGTAGTGGAGCGTCGCGCCGCTGACCGTGCCGTCGTCGGTGATGACCGAGCTGACATGGACGGTGGCGTCCGCGCCCGGGGTCGCCGGATCCAGCGTCGGCGTGGCGATCGTCGGCCCGGTGCCGCCGCCGCCCCCGCCGTTGCTGGTGCCCGGCGTCGGCGTGGTGAACGTCCGCCAGGTCTCGGCGCCGTCGGTGGTGCGGCCGTAGGAGACGTCCGAGGTCTGGGGCCCATAGGTGAGCTCCGTGACCACGTCGCCCGAGGGCTCGTAGACGCCGATCTGCTCGCCGCCGGCGCTCAGGTTGAAGGTGGTGTGCAGCGGACCCTGGTCGGCCTGACTGTCGCACCAGATCAGCAGGTAGCCGTGGGGCGCGATGGTGGTGACCGACGGGGAACCACTGGGGATCTCGTACTTGCGCGGCTTGGTCAGGTCGTCGGTGACCGTGTAGCCCGCCAGGTTGATGGGCGCGTCGCCGGCGTTGTACAGCTCGATCCAGTCGTCGTTCTCGCCGAACTCGTCGGCGCCGAACGAGGAGTTGCTGGCCAGGAACTCGTTGACCACGAGCTGGCCGCCACCCCCGGCCACCGGCCCGGTGACCGGGTGCTTCATGTCGCAGCCGGCGAGCCACGGCAGCGCCAGCAGCAGCGCCGCCGCCGCCGTCCAGTGCAGTCGCATGGGAACCTCCCTCTCGAACCGGGCCGTCGCCGGCCCCCGATCTCAGAACGCGGTCAGGAAGCGGAACTCGAAGAACTTGTAGTCGTCGTTGCCGACCAGCGCGCCCTTGGCATTCGCGTCCTTGTCGTTGTTCACCATCACGAAGTTCGCGTAGAAGTGCACGTTGGCGTTGGCGTACCAGTTGAGCCCGAGGGTGAAGGTGTTGGACTTGCCGCCGCGAACGTCGGCGTCGCTCATGTCCACCCAGCTGAAACGCGAGGCCACCTCCCAGGCGCCGTAGCGGCCCTGCGGGAGCACCTTGCCGAACTCGGCGTCCTGCCAGTCGTACGGGTGCGTGTCGTTGGTCAGGAACATCGAGGCGCTGACGTAGCCGCCACCGAAGGCGAGGTCCTCGTAGCGCCGGTCGCGCCGCACGCGCACGCCGCAGTACTCGCTCTGCAGGCGCAGGCGCCGGTAGACACCGGCCGCCTCGCCGCCCACCAGCGTGTAGCGGTTGACGCCGGGGATGTTGTCGGTGTCGAGGTACTTGTAGTTGTTGACGTGGTACTCGTTGCGGCTGCGGAAGCGCACGGTGCCCGAGGCGAACTGCGGTTCCCGCCACGATCCGGCCAGGCCGAGGTGCACCACCGAGTGGTCGGTGCGCAGCCCGTTCCAGCTCGCCCGGCCGGTGTAGTTCCAGGTCATGTCCTGGGCCTCGGTCTCGTAGACGGTGACGTCCGGACCGAAGATGCCGGCGGCGACGCGGTAGTTGGGGGCGAAGTGGCCCGCCTCGAGCCCCATCTTGCGGCCGGGCACGAAGCCGTCGAGGCCCTCGCTGCGCTCCATGAACTGCAGGTTGCGGCTGCTGGTGGTCTCCTCGAAGCCGAACGGCTCCTTGAAGTTGCCGACCCGCACGTAGCCGGTGTGGTGGAAGAGGTTCTCGTAGCGCAGGAAGGCGTCCTTCATCGCCACGATCTCCTCGGCGAAGTTCACGTCCAGCTCGCCGTACCAGTCCTCCCAGATCTGCGTCTTGATCGCCAGACGCGAGCGGCGGAGCTGCACGCCGTCGCCCAGGGAGTTCTTGTCCTCGACGAAGAAGCAGGCGTCGAGGTTCACGCGGCCGTCGAGCCACCACTTGAACTGCCCGTCGTCGGAGGCGAACACCAGGACGCCGTTCTTGCTCTCGGCGCGCAGCGGCGTCGTGCCCGCGCCGGCGATCCCCGCCAGCAGCAGCAGGCCCGCCAGGGCCAGGACGATCCGTGCGGTCATCGGCTTGGCATGCATGCGACTCTCTCCTCTCGGGTCTGCGACCCAAAGCACCCCGGGACCTCCCGGGGCATCATGTGCGTGCCCGCGAGCACCACGGCGGCGTGCGGCGGGACGGCGGGATTCCGGTGGACGACCTCCTGCCGGAACACGTTCTCGACGAAGAACAGGCTGATGAAGGTGAGCACGCCGGCCAGCAGCGGCGTGGCCACCCAGCCGATGGCGATCTGGCCCAGCGCCCGCCAGTGCAGCTCGCGGCCGCCGCGCACCAAGCCGATGCCGATGATCGCCCCGATCACCGCCTGGCTGCTGGAGACCGGCACCAGCGGCAGCGTCGGCAGGTGCAGGTGCTGCAGCAGGTGCTCGAGGCCCTCGCTGGCGAACAGGAACAGGACGATGGAGTGCGCGAGCACCACGACCAGCGCGGCCAGCGGCGAGAAGCGCATCACCCCGCCGCCCACCGTCTCGATGACGCGGCGCGAGTAGGTGAAGACGCCGACGCCGATGGCGGCGGCGCCGAGGAAGAAGAGCTGGCGCGTGGCGCCGATGCCCAGCCAGCCGCCCACGGTGAGGTCGTGGAACGGGTTGTCGCGCACGAACACGCCCATCACGTTGGCGATGTTGTTCGCGCCGAGGCTGTAGGCGCCGAAGGCGCCGACCACGAGCAGTCCCCAGCGGGTCATCGAGTCCATCGCCAGCAGGTGCATGTTGGTGCGCCGGTGCCAGGCGCGCACGACCAGGAAGAGCCCGGCAGCCAGCCCCGCCGAGAGCAGCGGGCAGACCGCCCAGGTGCCGACGATGCGGCCCAGCGCCGCCGGGTCGGTGGCCGAGCCGGTGTAGAAGTTCCAGCCCAGGATCCCCCCCACCATCGCCTCGGAGGTCGAGACCGGCAGGCCCAGCCGCGTCATCCCGGCGACGGTCACCGCCGCCGCGCAGCAGACAGTGAACGCCCCGGCCAGGGCGTTGACCGCGCCGAGCTGACCGAGGGTGTGCGCGGCGCCGGCGCCGCTGAAGGTGGCGCCGAGGATGACGAAGATCGTGCAGATGACCGCGGCGGTCTCGAAGCGGACCATGCGGCTGCCCACCGCCGTTCCGAAGACGTTGGCGGTGTGGTTTGCCCCCAGGGACCAGCCCAGGAACAGACCGCTCGACAGGAAGAAGAAGGTCCCCATCCGGCCGCTTCCCTCACAGGCTCCGTTTGATGGCGTAGATCGAGAGGCGGGCGGCGACGTCCTCGGCGCAGTCCGAGACCTTCTCGATGTTCAGGGCGAAGTAACGCAGGTGCGTGCGGTGCGCCAGGTCGAGCGCGGGGTCGGCGAAGACCTGGCGCTTGAGGCCGTCGCTGAGCAGGTCGGCCTCGTGCTCGTAGTGGTGCACCTTCACCAGGTGGTCGTTCACCTGGCGGAAGTCGCGGAAGAAGGCGCGCATCGCCAGCACCGCCGATTCCGCGGCCTGCCGGCTCGCCTCGGCCAGGCGGTCGAACGACTCGTCGTAGACCGCCGGGATCTCGGGGTGCTCGACATCGAACTGGTGCAGCGAGGCCTTGACCGTGTCAATGATGTCGTCGGTGTGCTCGAGCAGGTCGAGCACGTCGCCGCGATGCTCGGGGATCAGCGAGTGGCTGTAGAGCCGCGACTCGATCGCGCGGCTCAAGCGGTCGCCCTTGTTCTCCAGCGCGTCGAGCGCCTGCAGGCGCGCCACGAACTCCTCGTTGCGGCCGGCGAGGTAGCTGCGCACCGCCTCGTGGAACGTCATGACGCCCTCCTGGACGGCGTCCAGGAACTCGTCAATCTGCTTCTCGATCGTCTGGTCCGACCTGGTCGGTGACATCAACGACCTCCCGATGATGCCGGTGCCGGCGGCACGGCCGCCCGGCGCGACGGCAGAACGTCGCGGAAGAACCACAGGTAGAGCAGGGCGACAAGAACGCCGGCCACGAGCGGCACCGGCCCGCGCCGGGCCCGCTCGGCCTGCAGGGTGAGCCGCACGCGCCCGCCCGGCCGCAGCCGCTTCGCGGTCACCGCGGCGAAACCCCGGTCGCCGCGACGGCCCACCACGTAGGGCGGCACCGGCGAGCTGGTCGGCTTGAAGCCCGGCTCGGTGGTGCCGATGCGCCGGACCTGGCAGCCCGGCGGCATCTCCAGCACCAGCCGGCAGGTGCCGATGTCGAGGTCGGCGTCGTTCGCGAGCGTGCCGGCCACGTCGTAGGCGGCGAACTCGCCCCGCGCCCCCGCCCAGTCCATGAAGGCCGGCACGTGGCAGCCCACCACCACCGTGTCGCCGGCGGCGGCGGCGGGACCGACGAGCACGGCGAGCTGCACCCGGTCGGCGGCGCGGTACAGCGGCGCCGGCGCGCCCGCCGTGTCGCGCGGGAAGGCGGCGTCGCGCCCGGCGAGGCGGAACGAGTCCGCGCCCTCGAAGCCGAAGGGCAGGTGCAGCTCGCCGGCGCCGGCGCGCGCCAGCACGACGGTGGTGGTGACCGCCGCGCCGCCGTCGGCGGCGATCGCCACGCGCTGCTCGAGCACGGCCAGCGTGTCCACCATCGCCGGCGCCGCGCCGGCCGGGATCGCCAGCAGCAGCAGGAACGGAACGCAGAGGAGGTGACGGAGGCTCATGGCGATCAACCCGGGGTGATGCCGAGCACGCGGAACCAGGTCAGGCCGGCGACGATCAGCAGCAGCGCGCCGACCGCGGTCATGACCAGCCCGAACTTCAGGCTGTCCAGCACCGAGTACTGGCCGGTGCTGTACTGGATCACGTTGGGCTTGGCGTTGATGGGCAGCGTGATCACCCAGTCGATCGTGAAGGCGGCCGGCAGGGCCAGCGCCAGCGGATGGAAGCCGAGTGTCTGGGCGATGGCGATCACGAAGGGGATGAAGATCAGGGTGCGCATGGTCTTACTGGTGAAGAAGATGTGCGAGAACATGTTCACCACGATCACCGCGATGTACACCGGCCAGAAGCCGACGCCGGGACCGATGTGCAGCCGGTCGAAGAGCGAGCCCACCAGCCAGCGCGCCGCGCCGGTGTCGTTGAGGGCCAGCCCGCCCGCGTAGGCGCCGGCCGAGAACAGCATCAGGTGCCAGGGGACGTCGGCCTCGCTCCACTTGAGCAGGCCGAGGCGCGGGGTGAGCGCGATCACCGCGCCGAGGAAGGCCGCCATCACCGCGGTGACCTCGAAGCCGAACAGGCGCATGTGCAGCCGGTCGCTGACCCACAGCAGGATCACCACGCCGAAGATGGCCATCGCCTTCTTCTCGGCGCCGCTCACCGGCCCCATCTCCACCAGCTTCTCGCGCAGCCGCTCGAGCCCGCCGGGGACGACCGGCCGCTTCTCCTCGGGGCTCAGGCGGAAGATGAAGTGGGTGCCGATGTACCAGCTCGCCAGCATCGAGAGCGCCACCACCGGCAGGTTGGCGAACAGCCAGTCGGTGTAGTAGACGCGCTCGCCGGCCATCGAGAGGATGAACGCCACCGCGATCAGGTTCGCGTTGCTGCCGGTCATGTAGGCGCTCGAGCAGAAGTCCACGCCGTGCATGTTCTGCAGGAACAGGTTCCGGCCGAACTGGTTGGGCTTCTCGCGGGTGGCGCCATAGATCGCCGCCACCACCATGAGGATGGGCAGCATCATCGCCGCCCGCGCCGCCGTCGCCGGGATGAAGGCGGCCAGCACCAGGTTGAGGACGAAGAAGGCCAGCAGGATCTGGGTGGCCGAGTGCCCCCAGCGCACCACCAGCATCAGCGCCATGCGCTTGGCGAGCTGGGTCTTCACCAGCATCGAGGCGAGGATGAAGGCCAGCACGTTCAGCCAGATCACGCTGTTGCCCAGCGTGTGCAGGACGTCGTCCTCGCCCCAGCCGTTGAAGAAGACCAGCAGGACCATGAGCACGAGCGAGGTCAGGTGGGTGGGGATGGGCTCCGTGATCCACCACACCAGCGCCAGCGCGAAGCTGGCGATCACCACCTGGCCGGCGCCGGTCAGCCCGGCGGGCGTCGGCGCGTAGTAGAGGAGCAGGAAGACGAGGATGCCGAGCGGCAGGCCGAGATAGCGCATCCAGCGCTCGCTGGCGCTGGGCGGCCGCTCGGTCACCTGGCTGAGCCGGTGCCGGCTCAGGTCGAGCAGCTCGTCGAGCCCGTTCGGCCCGCTCGTCGCGGGGGTGGAAGGTCCGGCCATGTCTCTCCGTGTCGTGGCGCCGGGCCCGCCGACGGGGCGGACCGGCGGCGCCGGCTACCAGGTGGTGAAGGGATGCGCGATCAGGTTCGAGTTGAAGTAGCGGGGATCGCCGGTGACCTCGGCCCCGATCCACGGCGGCAGCTCGATGCGCTGCTCCTCGCTGGCCAGCTCGCACTCGGCGACGATCAGCCCGCGGTTGACGCCCTCGAACTCGTCCACCTCCCAGGTCAGGCCGTCAGCGGGGATGCGGTAGCGGACCTTCTCGACCAGCGGCTGCTCGCACAACTCGAGCAGCGCCGCCGCGTCGGCCGCCGGGATCTCGTACTCGAACTCCTTGCGGGTGGCCCCGACGGTGATGCCCTTGACGGTCAGGTAGCCGCGCTCCCCCACGGTGCGCACGCGCACCGTGCGCTCCTTGACGGTGGACAGGTAACCCTGCCGGTAGCGCACCCCGCTGGCCAGGGCCCGCCACGCCTCACCGCGCACCAGGAACTTCCGCTCGATCTCCTTGCCCAACGCGCCCTCCCGCTCAGGCCATGCCCACGGCGCGCTTCATCGCGCGCAGGTAGTTGATGTTCTCGTAGCCGTCGAGACGGAGCGAGCGCACCGTCTCGATCACCCGCTGCGGGTCCTCCTGCTCCACCGCCACCGTGCGGAACGGCACGCCGTCGAAGGTGACCTCGGCGATCTCCACGATACAACCGTCGAGCAGGAAGCCGTGCCGCTCCTTGGCGACGTGCACTACGCGCAGGTCCGCCTGCGGCCGCACCAGCTCCTCGAGGAGCTGCGCCAGCGTGTAGTCGGGCCGCTCCAGCACCGGCATCAGCACGCCGAAGGCGGCGAACAGCCGGGCCAGCACGTCGGGACCGAGCGGGAAGGCGGCCTTGAGGATGGGGTTCCACTGCTCGAGCTTGTCCTCGTTCACGGCCTTCAGGGTCTTGATGTCCATCAGGTCGTCGCGCACCTTGGTGTTGTTCGTGCTCCGCTTCGAGAGGATGTAGACCTCGCCGCTCTTGCGCACCTGCGCCTCGGCGCGGGCGCGGATCAGGTTCTCGCTCTCGCCGAAGACCTCCTTGCCGAAGGTCCTCCATTCCCAGCGCGGGATGATCTCAGCCATGCATCCTCCATGTCCTGGATTGGATCGAGCCGGTGTGCCCGCTGCCGCTCCAGCACGCCTCGTGCCGGACGTGACGATTCCCTAACACGGTGAATCCCAATGCCTTGATTGGAGATCGCCGTGGCCGGATCTCGCCGTGGCGAACTTTCGCCACGCAAGTGTCGAGATCTCGCCAGCCATGCTAGCATTCTCCCTGCGTTCCTGAGGCCCTGGTCGGCCCGGGCTGGAGAGGTTCGGATGAGAGCGTGGAGGATGCTGGTCGCGGTGCTGGTGGCGCTCGCCCTGCTCGGGGCGAATGCCCTGGTGCTGGCCTGGCTGCTGGACCTGCCCGCCCTGCCGCGCCCGGCGAGCCGCACCGAGACGGCGCCCGACCGGCGCCCCATCGTGCGCGTCGGCGTCATCTCGCGCTACGCGCCCACGCTCACCTACGAACGCTACCAGCCGATCATGGACTACCTGAGCCGGAGCGGATCGTACCGCTACGAGCTGCGGCTGAGCACCACCTACGAGGACGCGGCCGAGCAGTTGCGCCGCGGCGACGTGGTGGCCTCGTTCTTCGGCACCTGGATCTACGCCCGGCTCGGACCACGGCTCGGCCTCGAGCCGGTGCTGGCGCCGCGCAACGAGGAGGGCGGCACCACCTTCCACGCCGCCCTGCTGGTGCCGGCCGGCAGCCCGATCGGCAGCGTGGCCGATCTCGTCGGGCGCCGCGTGGCGCTGCCCTCGCGCTCCTCGTACGCCGGCAACTGGCTGACGGTCGAGGCGCTGCCCGCGGCGGGCCTGTCGGTCGCCGACCTCGACAGCGTGCACCACTTCGACTACCACCAGACGGTGGTGCACCGCGTGCTCGCCGGCGAGTTCGACGCCGGCGTGGTGCGCGAGGCCGTGGCCCGCGAGTTCGAGGGGCAGGGCGTG